>NZ_JAGQDB010000006.1:0-53944 GCF_024346495.1 Cyanobium sp. A1C-AMD
GTCGGTCATAAAGCCCACTTGGCCGAGGGCCTTGATGAACAGGAAGCCGCTGCGGGCTGCCAGACCGGGGATCTTGGCCTCCACGGTGGCGTCGCCGGTGCCTAGGGCCGTGATCGTGCCATCAGCTGCCACGCTCACGACGCCTTCTCCTTTGGTCACGCTCCAGGCGGGCGTGTAGGCGTCGCCATGGTCGATGCCCTGCAGCACCGAAGCAAAGCTCGAGCCGTCTTTGGTGTGCAGCTTCACCTGGGCCGAATCACCCACCCCCAGCTTGGTGCCGCCTTCGAGGCTGGCGATCACCGGCACGTGGGTGGTTTCGGTAACGAAGATCGAGTGGCTTGGGCTGTTGAAGGGTTTGGGTTCGACTGCGGCGATTTGCTCAGCAGGCAGCACCTTGAGGTTGAGGGTGTAAGGCACATCCGCGAAAGGTGAGCCCCGCAGGGTGGCGAACAGGGCAAACAGGATCGGCATCTGCACCAGCAGGGGCAGGCAGCCAGCCAGGGGGCTGCCGAACTCCTTCATCAGCCCGCCCAGCTCCTCCTGCTGCTTCTGGGGGTTGTTGGCGTACTTGGCCTTGATCTCGGCCTGCCGCTTCTGCATGGCGGGCTGGGCGATTCGCATGCGGCGGGCGTTGCGGATCGAGCCGGCGCTGAGCGGGAACAGGGCCAGCCGGATCACCACGGTGAGGGCGATGATTGCCAGGCCATAGCTGGGCACCAATCCGTAGAAGAAATCGAGGATTGGGAGCAGCAGGTTGTCGGAGATGTAGCCGATCACGGCAGAGGGGCTCTCTGGGTAGGGGGGAGCGTGGGCTCAGTGTGACTGATGGTCTAGGCGGCCATGCCCTTAGGTGTGGAGCTTTTGGCTTGGCGGCGCTCCTCGATGTAGGCCTCCAGGTCCCGGAACCCAGGCACTGCGCGCATCTCGAGCTTGGAGCCGTCGTTGAGCACCAGCACCATGTCGCCCCAGAGGCCGAAGCCGCGGGGCACACTGCGCACCTCCCTGATTTGGCTGTACACAACCTGGGTGCGGTCGCGCCCCAGCCAGCCACCATTTACCTCGATGCGGCGACTGGTGATCCGGAAACGCAGCCATAGAGCCCGCACGATCGCTCCAATTGCGAAAGGAATGCCGATCAGGGTGAGCCCGAGCACCAAATTGAAGATCAGGTCTCCCTTGGCGGGTCCACCTTCGTAGAAAACGCTTTCCTGAATGGAGGTGGCGGGGGCAGTGCTCATCGCGTCAGGCCTGCTTGATGAAGAAGTTGATTGCATTCTCCCAGCAAGGCCTGGGGGCATTGCTCAGCGCTACCGGGTTTGAGGCTGAGTAGGAGCCAGAGGCAGCGCTGGCCATCGCCGATTTGCTGGGCAAGTAGGTGCTCGTGCAGGAGGCGGCGCAGGCGATTGCGGCGCACGGATCGTTTGTGCACCTTGCTGCTGATCACAATCCCGCAGCGCCAAGTGCTGGCCGGACTTTCCTGCTGCTTGGCAGGTAGGAGTGGGGGCAGGGCGTCCAAAACGCGGAGCAACAAAAAAGGGCCGTGCGTTTTGCGGCCCTTCTGATACACACGGTCAAACACCCGTTGCCCCTTAAGCCGGTGGCACTGGGGCAGGGCCAAGGCTCTTAAACGGCGAGGCGGGCCCGGCCGCGGCGGCGGCGGGTGCGGATGACGCGGCGGCCTGTGTGGCTGCGCATGCGCACACGAAAACCAGATACGCGCTTGCGCTTACGACTCGTTCCTTCCAGGGTGCGCTTGGTCATGGCTGGCTCTTCGCTGCGCTTATTGCGTCGGTAATGGGCGTAAGGGCCAACCTATCAGGCGGGGTTGGCACCTCCCCCCTCAGTACCACCACTGCTCAGTTGGTAGGGGGATCGATCTGAATCAGCCAGCTGCCCAGGTAGCCGGCTATCGGCACGTCGCCTGGGGCTTGGGCCATGGCATTGAACTGATACATGCCGATGTTGAAGGGATTGAAGATGTTCATGTACACCCCGATGGTGCCGGTGTCTGGCACGGGGGTATCTGGGAAAATCTCTATGGCACCGCCATCGGCAGATACTTCGATCGTGGCTGGGATGGTCTCCTGGCACTTGGTGCGAGACATCATGCCGCCCTCACTCATCTTGCAGAGCTTGACTCGCTTGGGATCAATCTTGGTGTCAAAATAACTTGGGACGCTGATACTTAGTTTTAGAATTGCCGTCTTGCGATCTTTTGGTCTGAGTATCAAGTAGTACTCCGAGCGCTTAAGGCGCTGGGTGTCGGTCATAAAAAAGTAGAGCTTGCGGTAGTCCTTGGTGTTGTCCCAGCGGAACTCCATCAGGCTGGGCGTGCCCTGGGCCAGGCTCGGCTGGAGACTGGTGCTAAGCGCAACTGCTCCAGTGACGAGTGCGGCGCTGGCGGCCAGGGCCGGGAGGGCGAGTTGGTGGCGAAGGCGAGGGAAACCCATCAGGGCTGCACCAATAAGTGATTTGATTCTCAGCAGGGAGCTGCTGCCCCGGTGCCCGGGGTGGCCGGCCCCAAAGGTGGCGGCGGGCCTATGGCTGAGCCCGATCTGGTCGCAGGCCAGCTGCCTCGCGCAGGTAGGGGTGCACCGGGGTCTGCTGCGGTTGTAGCCAGGCATGGGCCAACAGTCGGATGCAGCGAGGCAGATCGCCTGCTACTTCCATTTGCTGGCAATCGAGCAAAGCCACCTGGTCCCAGCCCGGCTGGCGCCTGGCGATGGCCGCCGGAAAACAGGCATCCAGATCCCGGGTTACGGAAAAGGTCACCGACACCAGCTGCTCTCCCTGGAGTCCATTGCGCTCCATAAGGGCATCCACAAGCTCCCTTACACAGGCTTGAATCGCCGCGGTGCTGTTCGCCTCGGCGGTGGTTGCCCCGCGTAGGGCCCGCAGCACAAAACCAGCATTCATGGCCTGTAGAGCCACAGGGGTTGACCGCTCCAGGCCAGTTCCAGGCTGAAGCTCTCGATCAGCTGGCGCAGTTGGCTGCGGCCTGGCAGTACACCGCCAAAGCGTTTAGGCGGGCTGCCAAAGGTGGTTGGGCGGGTTTTCTCAGGGTCGAGGCCAGCCAGCTCAGCGGCCAGTCGCCTGGCCGTCTCCTCATCACCGAGCACATCCACTAAACCCAGCTCCAGGGCTTGGGCGCCGCTGAACACCCGGCCATCGGCGAAGCCGCGCACCGTCTCTTGGTTAAGCCCCCTTCCCGTTGCTACGGCCTCCACAAACTGGTGGTAGCTCGAATCAATCAAGCTCTGCAGCAGCTTGCGTTCCCCTTCGCTGAGAGCGCGATCCGGCGAAAGAATGTCTTTGTAGAGGCCGCTCTTGACGGTTTCAAAGCTCACGCCCACCCGCTCCAGCAGTTTGGAGAGGTTGTTGCCCCGCAGAATCACGCCAATCGAGCCGGTGATCGTGCCTGGGTTGGACACAATTTTTTCGGCGGCAACTCCGATGTAGACCCCGCCTGAGGCGGAAATGTTGCCGAAGCTGGCCACCACCTTGCAGCCCTTTTCTCGCAGGCGCATTAGGGCGCTGTAGATCTCCTGGCTGTCGCCCACGGTGCCGCCGGGGCTATCGATACGCAGCAGAAGAGCAGGGCACTCCCGTTGCTCCACCTGGCGCAGGGCCTTGAGCACCCGGCTGCGGGTGGGGCCGGCGATTGGTCCTTCGATGGCAATGCGCGCCAGGGTGCGACGGGTCTTGCGGCGCCAGGGCCAGGGCATTTGGGATAGGTGAAGTGGTTGGATCTTAAAAACAAAGCCTTCGCCGGCCAGGAAGCCCATGCCCCAGGCCCTGCGATGGCCCTTGATGTTGCTCCCTTTTGCGCTGTGGGGCACGGCGATGGCGGCGATGCGGCCCCTGCTGGAATCCGCCAGTCCCCTGCAGGTGGCAAGCCTGCGGCTGCTGCCAGCGGGGGTTCTGGTGCTGCTGGCCGCCCTGTTGCTAGGCCGCTCCCTGCGGGTGGCTGCCGTTGATTGGCCCTGGTTGCTGGCCTTTGCCCTGGTGGACGGCAGCCTCTTCCAGGGGCTCCTGGCCCGGGGCCTGGGCCAGACTGGAGCGGGCCTGGGTTCGGTACTTATTGATTCCCAGCCCCTGCTGGTGGCCCTGCTGGCCCGCAGTTTGTTTGGGGAGGCGATCAATCCGGTGGGCTGGGTGGGCCTGCTGCTGGGGTTGCTCGGCATCCTTTGCCTGGGTTTGCCGGCACCGGTGCTGCGCCACTGGTGGCTCGATGGTCCCGTCGCCCTTGGCGAACAGGCCTGGAGCCATGGGGAGCTGTGGATGCTGGCGGCGGCGGCGGCGATGGCCATCGGCACGGTGCTGAGTCGCTACGCCAGCCGTCAGAGTGATCCGGTGGCAATTACCGGCTGGCACCTTCTGCTTGGTGGCCTGCCGCTGCTGGGCGGGGTCGCCTGGGAGGGAGCCCTACTGCCCTGCTGGAGCCTGGGAGAATGGGGATTGATGGCTTACGCCACCGTGCTCGGCAGCGCCTTGGCCTACGGCCTCTTCTTCTGGTTTGCCAACAGTGGTGACCTCACGGGTTTCACCGCTCTCACCTTCTTAACTCCCGTCTTCGCCCTGCTCTGCGGGGTTTTGCTGCTTGGTGAGCAGTTGCAGCCGCTGCAGTGGCTCGGGGCCCTGCTGGCCTCGGTTTCGGTGCTGTTGATCAACCGGCGCCAGCAGCTCTGGCGCGGCACCTCCCTGCTGGAGCAGCCGTGATGCGGATTCTGGTGGTGAGTACTCCGGTGGGAGCCCTGGGCAGTGGCCGCGGCGGTGGCGTGGAGCTCACGGCCTGTGCCCTAGTAGCGGGGTTGTTGGGGCGGGGCCACCGGGTGACGGTGCTGGCTGCCGAGGAGTCGGTGTTGCCCACCTCCTGCCTCGCCGCCGAACTTTGGACCTGTAGCGGCAGCTCCCAGACCAGCGCCCAGCACCAGCAGCGCAGTGCCGCGATCACGATGCCGGCCGATGGCCTGCTGCAGGCCTTCTGGCGGCGGGCTCTGTTGGAGGGGCCTGGGGCCGGCTTTGAGGCGGTGATCAACCTGGCCTACGACTGGCTGCCTCTCTGGTTGACGCCCATAGCGCCCCTGCCCCTATTTCACCTGGTGAGCATGGGTTCGGTGAGTGAGGCGATGGATTTGGCGATTGCCGAGCTGGCGGCTTGGGATCAGCGGCGCCTCGCTTTTCATACCCGCGTGCAGGCGGAGGATTTTTGTTTGCCCCAGGCGCCGGTGGTGCTGGGCAATGGCTTTGACCTAGATGCCTATGGCTTCTGCGCCGAGCCTGAGCCGCTGCTCGGCTGGGCCGGCAGGGTGGCGCCGGAGAAGGGGCTGGAGGACGCGGCGGCGGCGGCGGCCCAGCTGGGGTTGCCCCTAGCGGTGTGGGGTTTGGTGGAAGACCAGGCCTATGCGGCAGCGGTGGAGGCGTCGGTGCCGGCTGGCACCCTGCAGTGGCGGGGTTTCTTGCCCACCAATCAGCTGCAGCAGCAACTCGGCCATTGCCAGGCCCTGCTGAATACTCCCAAGTGGAATGAGGCCTACGGCAACGTGGTGGTGGAGGCGCTGGCCTGCGGTGTGCCGGTGGTGGCCTATCGCCGCGGCGGCCCCGGCGAGTTGGTGCAGCACGGTCTCACTGGACTGCTGGTGGAGCCGGATGACGTGACGGCCCTGGCGGCGGCGGTGGCCCAGGTGGGCGCGATGGAGCGACGCGCCTGCCGGGCCTGGGTGGAGGCCAACGCCACGCGGGCGGTGCTGGCGGAGCGGGTGGAGGCGTGGTTGCTGGCGGGGCTGGGATTGTGAAACGGTTTTTCAACCCATCCTGAGAGCTAAATGTTGATGCTTAGTCGACTAACCTGTATCCAAGAGGAAAGTTGATCACAGCCATGCGGCAGGTGAACATGCACGAGGCCAAGACCCACCTCTCGCGGCTGGTTGATGAGGCAGCAGCAGGGGAACCGTTTGTGATCTGCAAGGCTGGTCGGCCCATGGTGTGCGTCTCCCCCCTCAGCGAAGCAGGCACTGCTGGGGCACCGCTGCGGCGCCTGGGCCTGCTGGCCGGCCAGTGCCAGGTGCCCGACGACTTTGATCAGCTGGGTGCCGCCGAGATTGCGGATCTGTTTGAAGGCGCCTGAGGTAAGCGATGCGCATGCTGCTCGATACGCATCTGCTGGTGTGGGCGATGGGCTCGCCCGAGCGGCTGTCAGCGGCACTAGCGGCGATGCTGCAGGATCCCGCCAGTACGCCTGTATTCAGCGTGGCCAGCCTGTGGGAGCTGGTGATCAAACAGGCGCTAGGGAGGCCCGATTTCCGGGTGGAGCCAGCCTTGCTGCGCCGAGCCCTGCTTGATGGCGGTTGGCAGGAGCTGCCGATCCAGGCCCATCACGCCCTGGCGGTGGCCTCACTGCCGCTCCTGCATCGGGATCCCTTTGATCGGCTGTTGCTGGCCCAGGCCAGCGCCGATGGCCTGCTTTTGATCACTGCCGATCAGCAACTGGCGGCCTATCCGGGGCCGGTGCGGCTGATGGGCTGAATGGGCGCTTCAGTACGTTGAATGCTTCGGCAAAACGCCCTCTGCCACAGCGCTTAACGCCAGATCTGCTAATGGCTGAGCCGCCACCGGCCACGCTGGCCCGCCATCGCCTCGTCTTGCTCTGCACCCTGGCGATCGGCTTGCTGCTGTTCGTGTGGCAGCTCGGCAGCACGGGGCTAGTGGATGAAACACCGCCGCTGTTCGCCGCCTCGGCGCGGGCGATGGCTGAAACGGGCGACTGGCTGATTCCCTGCGTCAACGGCCTGCCCCGCTACGACAAACCGCCGCTTTTGTATTGGCTGATGGGGGCCCTCTATGCCCTGCCGGGGCAGCAGGCCTGGAACCCCCTGGGCACCTGGGCGGCGCGCCTGCCCTCGGCCCTGGCCAGCGTGGCCCTGATGCTTGGTCTGGCCCACACGCTGCTGCGCTGGCCCCAACGCTCCCGGGCCCCAGGGGCCACGGCGCTGGCGGCCGCCCTGGCCTACGGCCTTTCGCCCCTGGCGCTGGTGTGGGGCCGCATCTCTGTGAGTGATGCTCTACTGGCTGGGTGTCTGGGGTTCAGCCTGCTGCTGAGCTGGCGCTGCTACGCCGCAGGCGGGCGCCGCTGGTGGCAGGCCTGGCTGGTGCTGGGGCTGGCGGTGCTGGCCAAGGGGCCGGTGGCGGTGCTTTTGCTGGGGCTCACCCTCCTTTTATTTGGCTGGCTGCAGGCGGATCTGGGCGGGCTGTGGGCGCGGCTGCGGCCCCTGCCTGGACTGGCACTCACCGCCCTGGTGGCGCTGCCCTGGTATGGACTGGCGCTGCTGGTGGAGGGAGAACCGTTCTGGCAGAGCTTTTTTGGCTATCACAATCTTCAGCGCTTCACCGCGGTGGTGAACAACCACCAGGCTCCCTGGTGGTTGTTCGGGCCGGTGCTGGTGATCGCCAGCTTGCCGGTCACGCCCTTGTTGCTGCTGGGGCTGGCCCAGGGACTGGGGCGCCTGCGCTGGCGCTGGCTGCCGGCCGAGCCGCTGGCGCCCGAGCTCTCCCTGCAGCGTTTCGCCGCCTGCTGGCTGCTGGCGGTGTTCCTGTTTTTCACTGCGGCCGCCACCAAGCTGCCCAGCTACTGGCTGCCGGCCATACCGGCGGCGGGCCTGCTGGTGGCCCTGGCTGCTCAGCGGTGCCGGCGCTGGGCCTGGGGGCTGAGCCTGCTGCTCACGGCGGTCGTGGCCGGGGGCTTCGCGGCAGGACCCCTTTGGCTGCCGCTGATTGAGGCTCCCGAGATGCCCAGCCTGGTGGCTGAGCTGTTGGCGGCGCCCTGGGTGCCCCTGGCCGCGGCCTTCTGGGCCCTAGCCCTGCTGCTGGGGGCCTGGGCAGGCTGGCGCAAGGACGCTCTGTCGGGCCTGCTGGCCCTGCAGCTGCCGCTGGCAGCGTTTGTGCCGGCCGTGTTGCTGCCGCTGGTGGAGTTGGGGGATCGGCTGCGGGCCGCCCCAGTGCGGGAGCTCGCGGCTGAGGCCCGCTCCGCCCGCCGGCCCAGCGAGCCGCTGGCGATGCTCGGCATGCTCAAACCCTCGCTGCATTACTACAGCCGCCGGGTGGTGATCTTCGAGGGTGATGAGCCCCAGCACCTGTTGAACCTGGCCGATCGCCTGCGGCATGAGAGCCGCCCAGGCCAATCCGCCAGCACGCCGGCGCAGCAGCCGAGTGTGTTGGTGGTGATTGATTCCGGCACCGCCGCCCAGCCCCACTGGCAGGGACTTAAACCCCAGCTATTGAGTCGCCGCGGTATTTATGCCCTCTGGCGTCTGGAGCGCAGTCGCCTGGAGCAGCGGGCGGCCCAGCTGCAGCGGCAGGGGGTGGCCGCCGACTGGCAGCTGCAGCGCCCCGAGCGCTACTGAGGCTGCGCGCCTTCTAAAGACTGGGTCAGCTGCTTTTGCCGGCAGAAACTGCAATGGCCCCAGCGGGCCATCTCACCGGCGGGGGCCGGGCTGGTGCAGCGGGGACAGCTAGCCATGCCGTGGACGTCCACCCGGCTGGGATGGACGCTCCACACCTCTTCCTCCTGCTGGCGGCCGGGGGCTACGGCGGCGCTGGGGTGGTGCTGCTCCAGGCGGATGTCGCGCACGGTGAAGCCGTTCGCGCGTAGGGCCCCCAGCAGTTGGTGGCGGTTGTATTGGAGCGCCTGCAGCCAGGGGCCAGGGGCGGCGCCCACGGTAAGCAGGCCGCTGTGCAGCCGCAGGGGCCGGCAGTGGGGTGCCAGCTGGGCGCCGGCGATGCGGGGCCAGGCCTGCCATAGGGCTGCCAGGTGTCCGCCCTGCTGCCAGCTTTGCTCCAATTCCCGCAGGCAGCTGGCCAGGGCGCTGGCGGGCTGCCGGGGTGGCGGCATCAGCAGGCTCAGATTGCCGAGTTGGCGGGTTTGCTGTCGGGGGGCCTTGGCCATGGCTTGACCCTATCGGCGGTGCGGCAATCCCGCTGGTGAATCAAGCCAAACCCTGGCTAACCTCAGGCCTTGCCCCTGCAGCCTCCGATGGGCTTCTTCGACCGCCTCAGCCGCCTGATCCGCGCCAACGCCAATGCGGCGGTAGGCGCGATGGAGGACCCTTCCAAGATTTTGGATCAATCGGTGGCCGACATGCAGTCGGACCTGATCAAGCTTCGCCAGGCGGTGGCTACTGCTATCGCTAGCCAAAAGCGCATCCAGAACCAGGCCGAGCAGGCCGATTCCCAGGCTAAAACCTGGTATGAGCGCGCTGAACTGGCCCTCAAGAAGGGTGAGGAAGACCTGGCCCGCGAAGCCCTAGGGCGCCGCAAAACCTGCCAGGACACCGCCACTGCCCTCAACACCCAGCTGCAGAGCCAGGCGGGTCAGGTGGACCAGCTCAAAAAGAGCTTGGTGTCACTTGAGAGCAGGATCGCCGAGGCCAAAACCAAAAAGGACATGCTCAAGGCCCGGGCCCAGGCGGCCCAGGCCCAGGAGCAGCTGCAGAGCGCCGTGGGCAGTCTCGGCACCAACAGCTCCATGGCCGCCTTTGAGCGCATGGAGGAAAAGGTGCAGACCCTGGAGGCTCGCAGCCAGGCCGCCGCTGAGCTGGCTGGAGCAGATCTGGAGAGTCAGTTTGCGGCGCTTGAAGGGGCCCCCGAGGTTGACGATGAATTGGCGGCTTTGAAAAATCGCCTGGCCGGTGGCACACCGGTATCCCTGCCCCTGGGCACACCAGCTGCTCCCCAGCTCGAGCCGGTAAAGGTGAGCGAGGTAGACCCGGAGCTCGAGGAGCTCAAGCGTTCGATCGACAAACTCTGAGCGGCTTGGCAGTTCGTCTCCGGCCGGCTGCCCCGCTCCATACAATCGATGTACGCATACGTTTTAAGGGCTGCTGTCGTGTCTGTCGCTCATCTCACCGATGCCAATTTCCAAGCTGAGGTGACCGATTGTTCTACGCCCGTGCTGGTGGATGTGTGGGCCGAATGGTGCGGTCCCTGCCGGCTGATGGCTCCAATGATGGAGTGGATGGCTGCTGAATATGCGGGTCGTCTGGTGGTGGGCAAGCTCGAGGCAGACGCCAACCCAGTGATTCGCGATGGCTTGCAGATCCAGGGACTGCCCGCCCTGATCTTGTTCCGAGATGGCAAGGAACTGGCACGCCACGAGGGTGCCATGGCCAAACCGCAGCTACAGGCTTTTGTGGATGCCCATATCTGAGCGCCTGTCGCGTCTTGGCAGCGGCGTTTTCGCCCGCAATGACCAGCGCAAATCTGCCTACGCATCTCGTGCCGCCAGCCGGGGTTTATCCCCACTGCTCGATCTCTCACTCGGCTCCACCGATCTGCAACCCCCCGAGGCAGCGATCGACGCGATCGCTGCCCAGCTTGGTCGGCCCGCCAGCGCCTCCTACTGCCTTCACGCGGCGACCCTGCCCTTTCGCTCGGCAGTGGCCGATTGGGCCCAGCGTCGCTTTGGGGTGAAGGTGGATCCGGAGACGGAGGTGCTGTTGCTGGTGGGTTCCCAGGAGGGAACGGCTCACCTGCCCCTAGCGGTGCTCAACCCGGGTGATCGGGCCCTGCTGCTCGACCCCTGCTACCCCTCCCACCTGGGTGGCTTACACCTGGCTTCCGCTGAGCCGGTGTTGTTGCCGCTCGATCCCGAGGCGGGCTGGCGACCGGATTTTGATGCCCTCAGCCCAGAGCAGTGGGACGACTTGAAGTTGATGGTGCTCGGCTACCCCCACAACCCCACTGCCACTACGGGCCAGCAGGTCTGGCTGGATGAAGCGGCGGAAAGGGCCTTTCGCCATGGGCTGGTGCTGGCCCACGACAACCCTTACGTGGATCTGGCCCTCGATGGCGAGGCGCCGGCCCTGTTGCGAGCACCCCATTGGCGCGACTGCGGCATTGAGTTTTTCTCCTTTTCCAAGGGCTGGTGTTTGGGGGGCTACCGGCTGGCTTTCGCCATCGGTGCCGAGTGGTTGATCAGCGCCTTGCGGCAGCTCAAGGGGGTGGTGGATTTCAATCAGTCCCTTGCCCTGCAGGCCGGGGCGATTGCGGCGCTTGAGCAGGCTCCCCATTGGCCTGGTGAGTTGCGGCAGGAATACCGGCAGCGACGCGATCGCATGGCTGACGCCCTTGAGGCGGTGGGCTGGCCAGTGCGGCGGCCCTCAATGGCGCTGTATTTGTGGTTGGAGTTGCCGCCCCAGGCGCGCGAGCGCAGCTGGGGTAGCGAGGATTTTTGTGCAGCCCTGCTCGAGGCCACCGGTGTGGCCCTGACGCCTGGCAATGGCTTTGGCCCCGGAGGCGAGGGCTGGCTGCGCCTTGCCCTGGTGCATCCGGTGGCTGACCTCGAGGCTGGTGCGGCCCGCATCGGTGCCTGGCTGGCCACCCTTTGAGCTGGCAGTTGCGCCGCCTGCCGGTGTGTGCCAGCACCGAGATCGAACTTGATCGCTGGCTGGAGCGGCGCCAGGCCGCAGGCATGTCGCTGCAGCGGCTGGCGGTAACAGCTCGGCGCCAGCGTTTTGGCCACGGTCAGCAGGGGCGGCCCTGGTTATCGCCGGCGGGCGGGATCTGGCTCAGTGCGGCCATTCCTTGGGCTGGGGATTTGCCTGGAACGGCCTCCCTGGGCCTTGCGGTAGCGGTGGGGCTGGCCCAGCAGCTCGAGGCCCTGGGGCTTTCGGTGCAACTCAAGTGGCCCAACGATCTGCTCGTGGGGGATCGCAAAATTGCGGGGTTGCTGCCCCGGATGCGCTTGCGGGGTCAGCGGATCCGCGCTGCCCAGGTTGGGGTTGGTCTGAATGGTTGCAACCGGGTGCCGCCTGGAGCCCTGTCGGTGGCAGAGGCCCTCGGCTGCCGCCAGGGCCACCCCCTGGCGCGGCCAGAGCGCTTGTTGCCCAGGGTGCTTGCCGGCCTGGAATGGGCTGCGGCCCATGCCCAGCAGCCTTGCCAGGTGCGCGCTGCCGCCGAGGCCCGGCTGTGGCGCCCTGGGGCGGGCTGGTTGCACGACGGTGAGCTTTGGCAGGTGCTGGGTCTGCATGCCGATGGCCGCCTGCGCCTCGGCCGGCAGGGGCGGGAGCTGGCCCTCCAGCGCCACTTCTGAGGCCGTTCCTTCGGCAAGGCCGCGGTTAGGCAGGATTTTTACAATGGCGCCTATGCGCGATCGCCAGCCACCGGGGCAAGCCCCCCTAAATTCTGCTGCCCCAAGCCCCCTGCGCCGGGGCCGGGTCTTGGTGGGGATGCTGCCCCTTATGGCAGCCCCCCTGCTGGGAGTGGGCCTGGCCTGGGGGCAAGACCAGCTCAGTCCTGGCCTTGCCCCTTCGCCTGCTGCCGCTGGAGCCAACCCCCAGCCGGCAATCGAGATGCCGCCAGCGCCACCGCCCGTGCCCCTGGCCCAGCCGCTACGTCCCGATCCGGCTGCCCTGCAGAGCCGGCCGCCGGCCCGTTTTGATGCCTCCCTCGATGAGCTGGTGCGTGATGGCGTGGTTAGTCCGGTGGAGCGGGCCCGGATTCGTTCGGGCTCCGGCACGACCCCCTTCAACGTGCCGGCCCACCAGCAGGCCTGCAGCAGCGGCGCCCTTTCCCAGCAGGAGTGCAGCAGTGGCTTGGTGGTGCGCTGGCGCGGCCGTACCAACAACGACGTAAATGGTGGCGTAGCAGGCGCTGAATCTTTTGCCCGCTATGACGGCGAAGGTCGCTTGCTGCCGCCGCTCACGGTGCCAGTTTCGGCCCTGCTGGCCGGCGCTGGCGGTAGCTTCCGCCTTGCCGATGTCTTTGGGGTCACGCCCCGCCCGGCTCCGATCGGTGGCAATGGCAACCGCAAGCTGCTGTTTCCTCTTATTGGCTCGGCGATCACCAGCAGCAACTTCGGCTACCGGCTGCACCCGATCCTGGGCAGCTGGCTGATGCACGCGGGCCGCGATCTGGCGGCTCCAGAGGGCACGCCAGTGGTTTCAGCCCTGGGCGGCTTGGTGGTGAGCAGTGGCCTGGCGGGTGGCTATGGCTTGGCGGTTGAGGTCGAACACGACCGGCCGCGGCGCCGCACCCTCTACGGCCATCTCAGCGAGCTCTACGTCAAGGAGGGTGATCGGGTGCGCCAGGGCGAGGTGATAGGTCGGGTCGGCAGCACGGGCTTGAGTAGCGGACCCCATCTGCACTTCGAGTTGCGGCTGCCCGGCGACGGCGGCTGGGTGGCGGTTGATCCTGGTGATCTAGATCCGGGCAAGGGGGCCGCCGGCAGCGATGCCATCGCCCTGTTGATGGGGCAGCTACTGGAGAGATTGGAGCGGCCCCGCACCCTTAGCTGAGGATCCGGCCGTCGCGGAAGTGCACAATCTTCTCGGCCCGGGCAGCTACGTCGTCTTCGTGGGTCACCATCACCACGGTCATGCCGCCGCGATGCAGGGCATCGAAGATGTCGAGTACTTCGGCGGTGGTTTGGGAATCCAGGGCCCCGGTCGGCTCGTCGGCCAGCAGCAGGGCGGGCTGGTTGATGATCGCCCTTGCTATGGCTACCCGTTGCTGCTGGCCGCCCGAGAGCTGATTGGGCTTGTTGTTTAGCCGCTGACCCAGCCCCACCCGCTCTAGGGCCGTTTGGGCCCGTTGGCGCCGCTCAGCGGCAGGCACCCCCGCGTAAACCATCGGCAGGATCACATTGTCGAGGGCGCTCAACTGGGGCAGCAGATGGAACTGCTGAAACACAAAGCCCAGGTCGCGGTTGCGCAAATCAGCGAGCTGGTCGTCGCTGAGGTCTTCCACCGGGGTGTTGTTGAGCCGGTAGCTGCCGCTGGAGGGGCGGTCGAGGCAGCCGAGAATATTCATGGCCGTGCTTTTGCCGGAGCCGGACGCCCCCATCACGGCCAAGTAATCCCCCCTATTGACGGTGAGATCCACACGGTCGAGGGCCTTAACGGCCATCTCGCCGCTGCCATAAACCTTGTCTACGCCCTGAAGTTGGGCAACGGGATCGCCCATCAAATCGTTGCCCTGTTCTTAAAAAATGAACTGTGCTCAACCAATGGCCTGAACCAGCATCGGCGTGCCGGTAACAGCCTGGCTGGCCCAGGTGAATAGGGGGTTGGAGAGAATGCCACCCACCGCTGTGACAATCACGCAGCCCACCAGGGCGGTGCGCAGGGCGGGCAGGCCAGCCACAGACCAATTGATGGCCGGGTAAGCCTTCACCAAATCTGAGGCTTCCTGGGGCTCTTTCACCACCATCATCTTGATTACTGAGATGTAGTAGTAGATCGATACCACCGAGGTGACCAGACCCACCACCACCAGCAGGTATTGGTGATCGGCCCAGCCGGCAAAAAATAGATAAATCTTGCCGAAGAAGCCCAGCATCGGCGGTATGCCACCTAGGGAAAGCAGGCAGAGACTTAAGCCCAGGGTGATCAGCGGATCCTTTTGATAAAGGCCGGCGTAATCGGCGATGCGGTCGGAGCCGGTGCGCAGTGAGAACAGGATGATGCAGGCGAAGGCGCCCAGATTCATGAACAGGTAGGCCGCCATGTAGAGCACCATCGCGGCGAAGCCGTCTTCGGTGCCGCACACCAGGCCGATCATCACGAAGCCGGCCTGGCCGATGGAGCTGTAGGCCAGCATCCGTTTCATCGAGGTTTGGGCCAGGGCCACCACGTTGCCCAGCACCATGCTGAGCACCGCAAGCACGGTGAACAGCAGCTTCCACTGGGCATCAAAGCTCTCGAAGCAGCCCACCAGGATGCGCAGGGCCAGGGCAAAGCCGGCGGCCTTGGAGCCCACCGAAAGGAAGGCCACCACCGGCGTTGGCGAGCCCTCGTAGACGTCGGGGGTCCACTGGTGGAAGGGCACCGCGGCGATCTTGAAGGCCACCGTGGCCAGCACGAAAACCAGGGCTAGAGCCGTAACCGGCGAGGCGCTGGTGCGCAGGGCCAGGGCTACGGCGTCGAGGCCGGTGGCGCCGCCGGTGAGGCCGTAAAGCAGGGAGGCGCCGTAGAGAAATACAGCCGCGGCGGCCGAACCCACCAGCAAATATTTCAGTGCTGCCTCGGAGCTACGGGCATCCCTCTTCATGTAGCCGGCCAGCAAATAGCTAGACACAGAAAGAGTTTCCAGGGACACGAAAATTGTCACTAGATCGGTGGAGCCACATAGGAACATGGCGCCGAGGGTGGCAGCCAGCAGAATGCCGGCGAACTCACCCACCGGTGTGCCGCTCTGCTCCACGTAGCGCCAGCTGAGCAGCAGTGAAATCAAGGTGGAGGCCGCCACCACGGCTCGGAAGGCAATCGCCAGGTTGTCCGCCAGGAAGGAGCCCACGAAGGCGGGCTGCAGGTCGGGGGTGTTCCACTGCAGGGCAAGCAGCACCAGGGCGCTGCCCAGGCCGGCATAACAAATCGGTGGCACCCAGCGGCTGGCGGCCTTCTCGCCAGCGAGATCCACCAGCAGGCAGGTGAGCAGCGCGATCAGCACCGCCGCCTCCGGGGCGATGGCGCCAGCGTTGAGCTGGAGATTTAATCCTCCCGTTCCGGCACCACTGCCGATCGCATCGGCCACGGAAGAGAGGGCGCCCAGCAGGAACATCAGCGAGGGGACCGCGAGGTGGGAGCTGTGATGTCGGTGACTGTAGCTGCGCCTGGCTGTCAACTTGGGCGCTTGATGCGATAAAGAGGGAAGCGGTAAGGCGCTGGTCTGTGGGTCACACCCTGGTCATTGTTGAAAGTCCGACGAAGGCCCGCACCATCCGCGGCTTCCTTCCCAAGGACTTCAAGGTGGAAGCCTCGATGGGGCACGTCCGCGACTTGCCCAATAACGCCAGTGAGATTCCGGCGGCTCACAAGGGTGAGAAGTGGGCCAATCTCGGCGTCAACACCGCCGCCAACTTCGAGCCCCTCTACGTGGTGCCGAAGGACAAGAAAAAGGTGGTCAAGGAGCTCAAGGATGCCCTCAAGGGCGCCGACCAGCTGCTGCTGGCAACTGACGAAGACCGGGAGGGGGAATCGATCAGCTGGCACCTGCTGCAGCTGCTCAGCCCCAAGGTGCCGGTGAAGCGCATGGTGTTTCACGAGATCACCAAAGAGGCCATCAGCCGGGCTCTCGAGGACACCCGCGACCTCGATATGGAGCTGGTGCATGCCCAGGAAACCCGGCGCATCCTCGATCGGCTGGTGGGTTACACCCTTTCGCCGCTGCTGTGGAAAAAGGTGGCGTGGGGGTTGAGCGCCGGCCGGGTTCAATCGGTGGCAGTGCGCCTGCTCGTGCAGCGCGAGCGGGCCCGCCGGGCTTTCCGCAGCGGCAGCTACTGGGACCTCAAGGCCCGGCTGGAGCAGGGCGAAGCTGGCTTTGAGGCCAAGCTCAGCCATTTGAAGGGGGAGCGCATCGCCGGAGGCTCCGACTTCGATGAGAGCACCGGCGCCCTTAAGGCCGGCAGCAAGGTGAGGCTGCTGAGCGAGGCCGAGGCCCGCCAGCTCCAGGTCCAGGTGCAAGCCAATCCCTGGCAGGTGACCTCCGTAGAGGAGAAGCCCACGGTGCGAAAGCCCGTGCCGCCTTTCACCACCAGCACCCTGCAGCAGGAGTCCAACCGCAAGCTGCGGCTCTCGGCCCGGGAAACCATGCGCACGGCCCAGGGCCTCTACGAGCGCGGTTTCATCACCTACATGCGCACCGACTCGGTGCACCTCAGCGACCAGGCGATCAACGCAGCCCGCAGCTGCGTCAGCGAGAAGTACGGCAAGGACTACCTCAGCCCCAGCCCCCGCCAGTTTTCCACCAAGGCCCGCAACGCCCAGGAGGCCCACGAGGCGATTCGCCCAGCCGGTGAGGCGTTCCGCACCCCAAACGCCACAGGTCTAGATGGCAAGGATCTGGCCCTCTATGAGCTGATCTGGAAGCGCACCGTGGCCAGCCAGATGGCTGATGCCCGCCTCACCATGCTCGCCGTTGAACTGCAGGCCGATGGCGGCGCCCTGGGCCCAGCCCAGTTCCGGGCCTCGGGTAAGCGCATCGACTTTGCCGGTTTCTTTCGCGCCTACGTCGAGGGCAGCGACGATCCCGATGCTGCCCTTGAAGGTCAGGAGCTGTTGCTGCCGGCCCTGAAGGTGGGCGACAGCCCCGCCTGCAAGGCGGTGGAGGCCCTGGGCCACCAAACCCAGCCCCCCGCTCGCTACAGCGAGGCTGCCCTGGTGAAGATGCTTGAGAAGGAGGGCATCGGTCGCCCCTCCACCTATGCCTCGATCATCGGCACGATCGTCGATCGTGGCTACGCCACCCTCGCCAACAACTCCCTCACCCCCAGCTTCACGGCTTTTGCCGTGACGGCCCTGCTGGAGGAGCACTTCCCGGATCTGGTGGACACCAGTTTCACGGCCCGGATGGAGAACACCCTCGATGAGATCTCCCACGGTCAGGTGCAGTGGCTGCCTTATCTGGAGAGCTTCTTTAAGGGAGAAAAGGGCCTGGAAACCCAGGTGCAGCAGCGGGAGGGTGATATCGACCCCGGCGTGTCCCGCACCGTTGAGCTGGAGGGCCTGCCCTGCGTGGTGCGCATCGGCCGCTTCGGCGCCTACCTGGAAACCAAGCGCGTCGCTGAAGACGGCACCGAGGAGCTGCTCAAGGCCACCCTGCCCCAGGAGATCACCCCTGCCGATCTCGATGCCGAAAAGGCGGAGTTGATCCTGAGGCAAAAGGCCGATGGGCCCGAGTCCCTTGGTGATGACCCGGAAAGCGGTGAGCAGGTGTACTTGCTGTTTGGCCAGTACGGGCCGTACGTGCAGCGGGGCCAGGTGAGTGACGAGAACCCCAAACCGAAGCGAGCTTCGCTGCCCAAAGGCGCCAAGCCCGAGGAGCTGACCCTGGAGGATGCCATCGCCCTGTTGCGGCTACCCCGCCAACTCGGCGACCACCCGGAGGGCGGTCGGGTGGAGGCGGGGCTTGGTCGCTTTGGCCCCTACGTGGTGCACCACAAGGGCAAAGGCGAGAAGGACTACCGCTCCCTCAAGGCGGAGGACGACGTACTGGTGGTTGGCCTTGACCGAGCCTTGGAGCTGTTCGCCATGCCCAAGAAGGGCCGTGGCGGCCGCACGGCCCTCAAGGACATCGGTGTCCCCGAGGGCGCCGACGAGGCGATCCAACTGTTTGACGGTCCCTACGGCCTCTATGTCAAGCAGGGCAAGGTGAATGCTTCGCTGCCGGAGGGCACCACCGCCGACACCATCACCCTGGAGCAGGCGGTTGAGCTGCTGGCCGCAAAGGCAGCTACTGGCAAAGCTGCGGCCAGGAAGCCGGGAGCCAAAAAGCCAGCAGCCAAAAAACCGGCAGCTAAGGCTCCTGCGGCAAAGAAAGCTCCCAGCACCACCAAGACCGGCCGGCTGCGCGCCAGCGCGGTGCGGGTGATCAGGGCGGCGGACAGCTGATGGCAGGCGCCGGCCGCACCTTTGGGTCGCTGCTTTGCGCCCTAGCGCTGGCTGGCTGCAGTGGCACCCGCTTCGGCGACCAGCTGGCCCGCAGCTTCTCAGCGCCCCCGGCCCAGCCCGCTCAGCCGGTCTCTCCTGCCCCTAATCCAGCTACCGCCACTCCCGCCTCAAAAGCTGCTGCCCCCACTTCTGCTGCCCCCACTGCTGTCTCCCCCAAAAAGGCTGAGCCCAAGCCCGTGGAAGCCAAGCCGGCAGCCGTCAATCCCAGTAAGCCAGCCCCCTATCGCATCACGATCCAGCTGCCCTCCGCCGATCCCGCGGCCCCGGCTGAAGCGGTCACACAAGCCTTGCGGGCGGCGGGGGTCAGTTTTGAGGTGGAGATGATTGAGCGGGTCGGAGCTGCTGCCACGCCGGCGCCTGCCCCCACGGTCACACCGGCGCCGGCACCGCGCTGATGTCGTCCCGGCGCCAACTCAACCGCGGCCAGGCCCGCCAGTTGATGGATACGGCCTATCTCGCCGCCGCCACCGCCCTGCTGTGGGTGGCGCTCTACTACCTGCCGGTGGGCAGCCCCCTATTTCGGCTGGCCCTGCCCCTACCCCTGGCCCTGTTGCAGTTGCGTCATGGCTGGCGCTGTGCCGTGGAGGGACTGGTTGTGACCGCCCTATTGCTGGTCGCCTTGATGGGTCCGATCCGGGGGCCGTTGGTGGTTTTCCCCTATGGCTTGCTGGCCCTGTGGCTGGGCTGGTGCTGGCGGGCCAGGGCTGGTTGGCGCTCCAGTTGGTGGCTGAGCTGGGGCGTTGGCAGCCTTATCGGTGCAGCCGGCTTCCTGGTGCGGGTGGCGGTGCTATCGGTTTTGGTGGGCGAGAACCTTTGGGTGCTGATCACCACGGCGGCTGCTGGTTTATTGGAGAAGCTGGCTGGCTGGCTGGGCTTGGCGGCATCGATCGAGCTGGCCCAGGTGCAGCTGGCTGCGCTGGCGTTGGTGTGGGTGCAGAACGTGATCGTGGTGCTTGCCCTGCATGCGGTGGCCTACTGGATCTTTCCGCGCCTGCAAGCTCCAATCCCAGAGCCACCAGATGCCCTGAGGGCCCTGGTGGCCCTTGATCCCCTCTGAGTGGCCTGATGGCCCCTGATTCCTGGACCCAGGCTCTGGAGCAGGGCTGGCGCCGCAGCCGCACTCTGCTGCTGCTCGCCGCCACCGATACGGCTGCGGTGCCTGGGATTTCCGCTGCCGGGGCCTCGCCCCAGGCCCGGCTGGGCACGGCGGCCGCCGATGCCGAATTGCTGCTGCTGGGCCCCGGTGGTCGCCGCTGCCATGCCCTGCCGCCCCTGCCGGCGGGGGTCAGCCCGGCCCTGATCAGCCACGTGGTGTTGAGTCAGCTGGGGCTGCTGGAGCGCACCCGGGTGCTCGATCTGGGCTGTGCGATCGCGGCGGCGGTGCCGCACCTGCGCCTGCCGGGGCTGGAGAGTGCCGGCCCGGCCCGCTGCCTCAGCACGGGCCAGGCCCTTGCCCCAGCGAGGGTGGCGGCCCTCGTGCAGCGCGGCAGCGCCTGGGGCAGGCGCTTGGATCCGGCCGAGCCGTTGCTGCTGGCCGAATGTGTGCCAGGCGGCACCACCACGGCCCTGGCGGTGCTCGAGGGCCTGGGGGTGGCAGCGGCGGGTCTAGTGAGCGGCAGCTTGCGCCAACCGGCCCATGGCCTGAAGGCGGCCCTCGTGGCTCAGGGTTTGGCTGCAGCGAGTTTTGAGGCGGCAGATCCGACGGGAGTTGCGCACCCCCTAGCATTTGCGGACCCCCTAAACGTGTTGGCGGCGTTGGGGGATCCAATGCAGGCCTTCGCTGCTGGGCTGGTGGGGGCGGCGGCGGCCCGCGGTACGCCGGTGCTGCTGGCCGGTGGCAGCCAGATGGCGGCGGTGCTGGCCCTGGCCCTAGCCCTGGCTGAGCCAGGCCAGCGGCCAGCCCTGGCGGATCGCTTGGTGGTGGCCACCACCGCCTGGGTGGCCGAGGAAGCTGGCAGCAACCTGGCCCTGCTGCTGGAGCGCATAGGTGCCCGCTGGCAGGTGCGGCCGCGGCTGGAGGTGGCGGCCCTGCGCTTCCATGGCTGCAGCAGCGCCGCCCTACGCGACTACGAGCGCGGCTACGTCAAGGAGGGGGTGGGGGCCGGCGGCCTGGCCCTGCTCTGGCAGCTGGCGGGCCGGCAGCCAGGGGCCCTGGCTGAGGCCTGCGACGCAGCCTGCCGGCTGGAGCTCGGTGCCTAGGGTCGCTGCCATGGCATTCACTCCCGCTGTGCTCTCCCGTCGCCGGCTGCTGCAGCTAGGGGTGGGAGCTGGCGCTGGCCTGCTGGCCGCCTGCCGCTCCGCCCCTGGCCCCGAGCTGCTGCTGGCAGAAGCAGACCTGCCAGCCGCCTGGCTGAAGCAACTGCCCGCCCCCTGGCGGACACGCCAAGTGGCTGATGCCGCTGCTGTGCAAAAAGCCGTGCGTGAGCTGGGCCAACGGCCGGCCCCTGGCTTGGTTGCTCTCAGTGACGGCTGGGCCAGTGGCCTGAGCCGGCAGCAACTTCAGTCCTTTGAGGCGCCGCGGCTCTGGGCTCGCCTGGCCGCCTTCAGTGCCCCGGTGGCCCGTCTTTATGGTCCGGTGGGTGAGGCGCAGCTGGCCTTCCCCTGGGCCTACAGCCCCTGGGTGATCGCCCTGCGCAGCCGCCCCGACCTGGCCGCCCGTCGCGAGGAGGGCTGGCAGTTGCTGCTTGATCCCAGCCTGCGTGGCCGGTTGGTGTTGCCCTCCAGCCCTCGCATCAGCCTGGAGATCATGGGCGGCGATTTTGAGCGGCTGGAGCGGTTGCGGGCCCAGGCCCTCGCCTACGACGACCGTGACGGCCTCAACCTGCTGCTCAGCGGTGATGCTGAGGCGGCGGTGCTGCCCCTGCAGCGCCTGATTCCCCTGCTGCGCCGCGACCAGCGCCTGGCGGTGATCTGGCCAGACAGCGGCGCGCCCCTCAGCTGGCAACTGCTGCTGCGACCTGCCGGTGCTGCACAGTCAGCGCCACCACCGCTGGAGTGGCTCGGTGCAGTGCTGGAGCAGCCCCTGCTGGAGCAACTGCTGGCCCGGGGCTTGGTGCCGCCCCTGCCCCAGGTCGATCTGGCGCCGGTGGCGCGGCGCTTTCCCGAGTCGATAGCAGCCCTGCTGCTGCCGGGAGATGGCCTGCTGCAGCGCTGCTGGAGCCTGCCACCCCTTTCCGTGCCCCAGCAGCTGGCCCAGCAGAACCTCTGGGATGCGGCCGCCCCCAGGCCCTAGCCCCAAAGGCGGCGGCGGGGGGCGGCGCTCAGGCGCCGGTGGGTGTCGGCTAGCAGCTCGGGGATGGGCAGCTCGTGGGGGCAGCGGGGCAGGCAGGCGCCGCAGGCGCGGCAGGCCTCGGCGTTGAGCTCCTCCCACCAGTGGCCGGCGCGGCCGATCAGGTTGTAGCGCTCCTGGGCAAAGGCCTCCATGCCGTGGCCCACGGCCAGGTTGCGCAGGCGCAGGAGTTCGGGGATCGGCACGCCGTTGGGGCAGGGCAAGCAGGCGCGGCACTGGCCGCAGCGCTCCGCCCCCAGGCGCTCGCGGCCGGCGACGTCCAGGCGCTGCAGGGCTGAGCGTTGCGCGGCACTCAGCCAGGGCGAGGGCCCGCCGATGGCAGCGGCCCAGGCCAGGTCTTCCGGCTGCTCAGCCCCCAGGCTCAAGGTGGAGATCCCCTGATCGAGCAGGAAGCGATAGGCCAGCTCCAGGGGGTGAAACGGGGCGCAGTCGGCCAGCAGCTCCGCTGGTGGGTCGTAGAGGCGACCGCCCTTGTCGGCCGGGGAGATGGCAAGCACGCCGATTCCCTGGGCCAGGGCGGCGCGGGCGATGGGCAGGAGGGTCTGGTTAAACAGGTGCACATGCAGGCTGCAGAACGTGAAGCTCCCCGTGCTCAGGGCGGCTTCGATCAGCTCGGGCGTGCCGTGGCTGCTGAAGCCCACCTGGCCCACCAGTCCTTCGTCTTTGGCCCAGGTCAGCAGGTCGGCGCCGGGCCCCTTAATCGCCCACTCCAGGTGCTCGGGGCGGTTGAGGCCGTGCACGGCCAGGTTGGAGAGCTGGGCCACGCCAAGGCGCGCCAGGATTGAGCGCAATTGCCCCTGGCCGGTGGCCAGGTCGGGGCCGGGCAGCAGTTTGCTGGTGATGCGCCAGCCATCTGAGGGGCCCAGGTTGTCCCGTTGCAGTGCCGCCAGGGCCTGGCCCAGGAAGGTTTCGGCGGGCCCGTAGGCAGGGGCTGTTTCCAGGTGGTTGATGCCGGCGGCCAGGGCTGCCCTAAGCACCGCTTCCATTTGGGCGGGGCTGCCCAGGGCCCGCATCGTGCCCAAGCTGAAGGCCGACACCGCCGGCCCGGCGCCGTAGGGGCGCCGCAGCCGGTTTTCAGGCTGTTGGTTCATCCCCAGGTTGGTCGGCTTTGGGGTGGGCCTGTTTGAGGTGGCGCACCAGGTCGGCAGGGCTGGTGCTGTCCAGGAAGCGGCGGAAATTGTCCTGCTCCTGGGCGTCGGCCTCCGCATCAACCGGGATGGAGGCATCAGCCACGACCTCTTCAAGCATCCAGATGCTGCTGCCGGTGCGCAGGGCTAGGGCGATGGCATCGCTAGGCCTGGCGTCGAGCTCGATGCTTGAGGCAGCTGTTTGGTCGCCAGGCGCCGCCCCTTCCCCATCCCTAGCGGGGCTGAGTTTCAGCACGGCGCGGAAGGTGCTGTCTTCGATCGTGTGAATTACAACCCGGTCGAGCTGCAAACCCCCAGCGTCGATCAGGTCGGCCATCAGGTCGTGGCTGAGGGGTCGGGTCGGTGGTTCTTCGCTGAGTCCCGCCAAGATATTTTGGGCTTGGGCCTGGTCGATCCAGATCGGCACCTGGCGCCGGCCCGATGGATCGCGTAGCAAAACGATCGGGCTGCGACTGGCCGCATCGAGGGCAATTCCGGCAACGCGCATTTCAACCATGGCTCAGCGCTGCCCTTTAGCCGATTATGGCGAGGATTATCGCCCTGGGCTGGAAAGCAAATGTTTACCGGGCTGGTGCAGGCCACAGGCGTGATCCGCCGCTCTCCCCACGGGGTTCAACTGCAGTGGGCTGCTGCCCCTGGGGCTACTTGGACCCCTGCCAGCCTGGCCCTGGGCGACAGCGTGGCGGTGGATGGGGTTTGTCTCACCGTGGCTGGGCGGCTGGCCGATGGCTTTCGCGCCGATGTCAGCGAGGAAACCTTGGGCCGCACCACCTTGGCCGCCAAGGCAGACCGCGGCGGCAGGGTGAATCTTGAGCCGGCCCTGCGCCTGGCCGACCGGCTTGGTGGCCACCTGGTGAGCGGCCATGTGGATGGGCTCGGGGTGGTGCGGGCCATCGCCCGCCAGGACGCCTCCTGGCGCCTGGAGCTGGCCTGGCAGAACCCCGCCTACGGCCGCTATGTCTGCGAAAAGGCCAGCGTGGCGGTGGATGGCATCAGCCTGACAGTGGCCGGCTGTGACCCCGATGGTGTTGGTTTCTGGATTGCCGTGATTCCCCACACCTGGGCCAGCACCACCCTGGCGCAGCTGGCCGTGGGGGATGGGGTCAACCTGGAGGCCGACCTACTGGCCAAATACACCGAGCGTTTGCTGGCTGCCACCGGCCCCAGCGGCGCGGCCGAGCCGATCAATTCCCCCTGGCTGGCTGATCACGGCTGGATCTGACGTCTGCGCTTGGCGTGACTACCGTCCAGGTGATGTTGCTGCCATAGCGATGGGCTCAGGTCTGTTTTCGGCCAAAGGCGAGGGATTGAAGGCCTTCACCCTGTTTGAGGGGGTGTTGATGCTGGTACTTGGGGTGCTGGCCCTGATCTTCCCGGTGCTGGCTTCCGCCTGGATCACGGTGATCGTGGCGGTGGGCTTTCTGGTGGGCGGCATCGTGGGTTGGGTAAGCAACTTGGCCCGCTCCCGCCAGTTGGGACGCTGGTATTGCTTTTCGCGGCTGGTGATTTCCACCCTCTTCATCGTGGTGGGGGCCTGGATGATTCAGCAGTTCCGCGGCGGTCCGCTCGAGGGCGGCCTGGTGGTGGCCAGTCTGGCCTTTGCCATCGGCATCGTTTTCATCCTCGAAGGCGTGGTTTCGATGCTTGTGGCCCTCGGTCACACACGGGTGAGTGGCTGGGGTTGGGGCTTGCTTAACGGCATCGTCACCCTGATCCTCGGCGTGCTGATCGTGACCATGCAGGCCTGGGGGCTGCTCTGGGTGATTGGGGTGCTGGTTGGAATCAGCTTCCTGTTCAGCGGTATTGACCTACTCGCCTTCAGCGCCAGCTTCCACGGCGACGACTGAGCAGGAGCGCCAGGGGAGAGGGGCCTAGGGATCTTGTGGTTCGAGCGGTAGCAGGCTGATCGAGCCGTTGTCTGGGTTGATCTCGATCCGAAATTCCTGTCCCGGCTCCAAACCCAGCCTGCGTGTGTAGGCGTGGCCGATCAGCAGGTTGCCGTTGCCATGCACCCGGGTGCGGAAATCAGCTTGCCGTCCCTTGCCTTGGCCGCTGCTGGCGGTTCGGCTAACGCTGTTTGGTACCGGGTAGCCCTTGGCAGCCACCAAAGCTCGATAAAAACTTTTTTTCAGCACCCGTCCGCTCGGACCCACGTAGCCGCAGCCCCGGGCGATTTCGTCCTCTGGGCGGTTGCTCAGGGCGCGGGCCCTATCAAGAAGGGCCTTGCCTTCCAGCATGTCCGCGGGGCTGTCGCCGTTCCTGGCCGCCATGTAAAAGGCCTGCGCTGGGCAGATATATCAACTAATTGTGCCCGGTACGCAAGGAAATCGCCATCCGTGCCAGCGGTTGACGACTTGGCGCCTCAGAGCAGATACAGGATTCCGTAGAGCACAACCCAGATGCCATCAACGAAATGCCAATAGAGCTCAGCCGCTTCTAGGCCGAAGTGGTCGCTGGCGCTGATGCGTCCTCCCTGGCGAGTTTGCAGAGCAACGATGGCGATGCAGATCACGCCAAGAGTCACGTGGAGGCCGTGGAAGCCTGTTAAGGCGTAGAAGGTGCTGGCAAAAAGGTTGTCGGTGAGGCTGAAGGGCAGGTTGAAATACTCGACCATCTGACCCGCCAGGAAAATCGCGCCTAGGCCACCAGTGATTGCAAGCCAGAGGCGGCTGGCCCCCAGCTGTCCGGCCCGACATTCCTTGCCCGCGCGGTGAAAGGTGAAGCTGCTGATGATCAAAACCACCGTGTTGATGGTGGGTAGCAGCAATTCGAGCTCATAGATCCCCCCTTCCGGCAGCGGATTCACGGCCCGGAAAGTGAGATAGGCGGCAAAAAAACCGGCGAAGGTCATGCCATCTGCCACTAAGAAGGTGGCTAGGCCAAATAGGCGGAAATCTCCGTGGCCCTCACCAGCTGGGCTGTGGCCAGCCTCAATGGCGACTGAATCCTGTAGGGGTGTGGTGCTGGTCACGCTTTTGTCTCCGGGTGCTGGCCGTAGCCGTAGGGCTCGGTAACTAGTGGTGCCTCGCCGTGCCAGTTTTCAACCGGTGGCGGCGAACTGGTAAGCCACTCAGATGTAAGGGCATTCCAAGGGTTGTCACCAGCCTCTTTGCCATTTATCGCCGTAACCACCACGTTGATAAGCAGTGGCAGGGTGCTGATGGCCATCAACAGGGCGCCCACGCTGCTCACCTGGTTAAGGGTGGTGAAAGCGGGGTCGTATTCGGCAACTCGACGAGGCATGCCATTTAAGCCGAGCCAGTGCTGGGGTGCGAAGCAGAGATTGAAACCAACAAAAGTGAGCAGGAAGTGGAGCCTCCCCAGGTCCTCGTTGAGCAGGCGACCGGTGAACTTCGGATACCAGTGATACAAAGATCCGAAAATAACAAATACCGTGCCCCCGTAAACAATGTAGTGGAAGTGACCCACCACGAAGTATGTATCATGAACGTGAATATCAAAAGGCACCTGAGCCAGGGCTACGCCAGTGATGCCGCCGAATACAAAATTAACGATGAAGGCGCATGAAAACAACATCGCCGAATTGAGGGCAATCTTGCCGCCCCACAAAGTTGCCAACCAGTTGAAGAATTTGATCCCGGTTGGGACGGCGATAAAGGAGGTGGCAATCGTGAAAAACAGGCGCATCCACGGCGGTGTGCCGCTGGTGAACATGTGGTGAGCCCAAACAATTAGGCCAAGGAAAACGATCGCCATAATCGAATACACCATCGTGGTGTAACCAAAAAGAGGTTTGCGGGCGTGGATAGGCAGTATTTCGCTGACGAGCCCAAAGGCTGGCAACACCATTATATATACAGCCGGGTGGGAATAGAACCAAAAAAGGTGTTGATAAACTACTACGTTTCCACCCATCGTTGGGTTGAAAAATCCGGTGTGGGCAATGATGTCGAAACTGAGCAGAATTAGGGTGCCTGCCAGTACTGGCGTCGACAGCACAACTAAAACACTGGTGCCCAGCATCGCCCAGCAATACATGGGCAGCATCATCAGCTTCAGCCCAGGACGCCGCAGCTTCAGAATGGTGGCAATGAAGTTGATGCCGCCAAAAATCGAGCTGCCACCAAGCAGAAGCACGCTCAATATCCACACCACTTGGCCTGCTGCTGGGGTGGTGAGGCTTAGGGGTGGATAGGCGGTCCAGCCGGATTGGGCAGCCGCTCCGGCAATAAAATAACTACTGATAAGCAGAATGCCCGCAGGTGGAATCAGCCAGAAGGCCACAGCGTTGAGACGGGGGAAAGCCATGTCTCTGGCGCCCACATAAAAGGGAATCAGATAATTGCCGAAGGCGCCATTTACGACTGGCACGATCCAAAGAAAGATCATGACCGTGCCATGCAGGGTGAGCACCTCGTTGTAGGTCTCACGGCTGACGAAATCGGAGATTGGACTAATCAGTTCCGTGCGAATAACCCCAGCTAGGGCGCCGCCGATCAAATAGAAGATGAAGCCACAAACCAAATACTGCAGCCCAATTACCTTGTGATCGAGGCTGAAACTGAAGTAGCGCAGCCAGCCTTGGGGTTGCAGGTTGCCGTCGAAATCGCTTGGGTTGGCGAGAGTCATGGCGGGTCGTCAGGTGGTGGTGCGGTTGGGAGTGTTCTGCTGCAACCAGTTGTCGTAGGCATCGGGCTCGTGCACTACCACGTTGGAGCGCATGCCGCCGTGGTATGGCCCGCAAAGCTCGGCGCAGATGATCGGATAGGTGCCAGCCCGAGTGGCGGTAAAGGAGAGCACGGTTGGCTGGCCTGGAATTACGTCCTGCTTGAGACGGAACTGGGGCACCCAGAAGGCATGGATTACGTCACGGGCTTCCATGCGCAACTCAACTTGTTGACCGGTGGGCACATGCAGTTCGCCGCTGGTTATATCTGAGCCTGGATAGTGAAAAATGAAGGCAAATTGCATAGCGGTTACCTCAACAGGTAAAACCGGACCAGCAGGAGCGGCGTCCATGCCGGCTACCCCAATACCACCCCAAACCCGCCCAGCCGTATCCCCTTCGTTAACACTGACCTGTTGAATGGCCCCGTGATCCATAGCTCCGTGATCCATAGCCCCGTGATCCATGGCCATGTGATCGTTCAGCGTGGCCATACCGCCCATTCGCTCATAAATGTCGTAGCTGTATAGACCGACAAACAAAACAACCACTGCGGGGATTGCTGTCCAAACAATCTCCAAGGGCAGATTTCCCTCTATTGCCAGCCCATCACTGACATCGCCGCTGCGGCGCCTAAATCGAAACAAGCTGTAAACCAGCAGGATCACGATGCCGAGAAATAGCACGGTGCCAATGCTGAATAAAACCTTAAATAGATCGTCGTAGGTGGATGCGTTGCTACTGGCGCCCAGCGGCAGCATGTTGACGTTGTTGCCAACCCAAAGCCCTGTCAGCACAAGGGCTGTGGTGGCCGTGAGCACAGCTAGGGCGGTGCGAATTGGCACGGTGCTGTTTGAGCTTCCAGTCAGCCTATGGGCACTGGCTGCGATGTGCGGGTCGATCTTTGCCTTGGTTGGCAAATCAACGCCTCAGCCGCTTGCAAGCAGGGCTGATGTTTTCACTTCGTGATCTGGGCAATTAAGAGTCCCTCGTTTTGAACAACTTGGTTAGCTTCTCTGGACTTCGGGATGGTCGTTTCCGTGACGACAAATCTCCAACCACCCCTAAACCCAAGCATCCGCAGCAGGCCGGACCCTGTTCTGATCCAGCGGCTCGCCTTACTTGCCTCCCATCTAGTGGTGGCGTTGGTGGCCTTGGTTGGCATCGGCGGTGCCACCAGGGTTATGGAGGCGGGTCTGGCCTGTCCTGACTGGCCCCTTTGCTACGGCCGCCTCCTGCCAGGTCGTCAGATGAATCTCCAGGTGTTTTTGGAGTGGTTTCACCGCCTTGATGCCTTCGTAGTGGGCGTGGCCCTGCTGGTTCTTACGGCAGCGAGTTTTCTCTGGCGGCGACGCCTGCCCGCTTGGTTGCCCTGGCTGGCTGCTGGGACGCTCTTTCTGGTGTTGGTTCAAGGGGGCCTGGGGGCTCTCACCGTCACCCAGCTACTGGCAGCGCCGCTAGTTACTGCCCATCTCGCCACGGCCTTGCTGCTGGTTGCGCTCACAAGTGGCCTCTACCAGCGCCTGGCAATGGCCAATAGGGTCTCGATCAGCCCTCCGCTTTGGTGGCAGCTGCTGGCGAGCTTGGCTCTGGTGCTGGTGTTCGCCCAGTGCCTGCTGGGTGGAACCATGGCCAGCCAATGGGCGGCTGATCAGTGTTTGAGTGCCGGCAATGGCTGCCGCTGGCTGCTTGCTCACCGCCAGCTCGCCATGCCAGCAGCTCTCGGAGTGCTGGCCCTAGCTGCAGCAACCCTGCTGTTGCCCCCAGGTCAGGGTCAACTGCCCGGCCTCGCCCAGGGAGCGGCCGTTTTGGTGCTGGCCCAGGTGAGCCTGGGCATTTGGACCTTGAAGCTCCAGCTGCAGGCGCCGCTGGTGACGATCGGCCACCAACTGCTGGCAGCGCTGCTGGTCGCTCTGCTTGCAGCGGTGCTTGCCCGCTCCCTTGGCAACTCAGGCCAGACCTTGCCCATGTCTCAAACGTCTTCCGAGGTGGCTCATGGTTAGTGCAACTATCACAGCTCCAATCGCCGTTGCCCCGGCGATCCGCCCCTCGGTGAAATTGCCGGCCTGGCTTGAAGTTGCCAAGCCCCGACTCATACCGCTGCTGCTCGCCACCACCCTCGGTGGGATGGCACTCAGCAGTGGCGATGCACCCGCCGCCAGCACGATCATCTGCACCCTTGTGGGGGGCAGCCTGGCTTCGGCTGCGGCCGGTGTGCTCAATTGCCTCTGGGAACAGGATCTCGATGGGCGCATGCAGCGCACTAGTCGCCGTGCCCTGCCCTCTGGTCGTCTGGCCCAGCGCCAGGCCTTTGCCCTAGCCATTGGCCTCACCATCCTGTCGGTGGCAGTGCTGGTTATGGGCGTTAATCCGCTGGCTGCCAGCCTTTCCCTGTTGGGGCTCTGCAGTTATGTGCTGCTCTACACAGCCCTGCTCAAGCCGCGCACCAGTCAGAACATCGTGGTCGGCGGGGTGGCCGGGGCTATTCCGCCCTTGGTGGGAGCTGCCGCTGCCACCGGCTCCCTTGGCTGGGCTTCCTGGTGGTTGTTTTCCCTTGTGATGTTGTGGACGCCAGCCCACTTCTGGGCCCTTGCCCTGCTGCTCAAGGACGATTACCGCTCCGTGGGCATCCCGATGCTTCCGGTGGTCAAGGGAGTAGCGGTTACGACTCGGGCCATCAGTCATTACGCCTGGGCCACCGTTGGCTTGAGCCTGCTTGGGATCGTGGCGCTGCCAACGGGTGGCTTGCTTTATGGCTTGATGGTGCTGCCGTTCAACGCCCGCCTGCTCCAGTTGAGCTCCCAGCTACGCAGCCAGCCTGACGAACCCCAACGGGCCAAGGCCATGTTCCGCTGGTCGATTTTCTATTTATTCGGCATCTGTGCGTTGCTTTTGTTGGCCCGCTTACCGCAGGCAGCCCTGCTGGGCCCCCAGCTGTTCAACGTCCCCTTTGCTGGCTTGCCTACATTGGTCGGCTGATTGGAGCGGCTTGAGTCGGTGATCGAACTGCAGCAGCTCTGCAAGCGCTACGGGGGCAAAAAGGCGGCAACTGCCGTCATTGCCCTCGACAACCTTTCCCTGCAAGTACCGGCCGGCAGCCTCTATGGCCTGCTTGGTCCTAACGGTGCTGGTAAGACGACCGCCTTGCGCATCCTTTGCACCCTGCTGGCCCCTGACAGCGGCAGCGTGCGGGTAGGCGGCGTTGATGCCCTGGCCGAGCCCCGGGCGGTGCGTCGCTTGTTGGGCTACGTGGCCCAGGAGGTAGCAATCGACAAGATCCTCACCGGCCGCGAACTGCTGCAGCTGCAGGGTGATCTTTATCACCTGACCCCAGCTGCCCGGAACCGGCGCATGGACGAGCTGATCGAGCTGCTCGGCATGGCCGACTGGATTGATCGGCGTTGCGGTAGCTACTCGGGCGGAATGCGGCGCCGGCTCGATCTGGCCGCTGGCCTGCTGCACAGCCCCAAGGTGCTGGTGCTCGATGAGCCCACCGTCGGCCTTGATATCGAGAGTCGCGCTGCGATCTGGTCCGTCTTGCGTCAGCTTCGCGATGGCGGCACAACCGTGCTGCTTAGCAGCCACTACTTAGAGGAGGTTGATGCCCTGGCTGACCATCTGGCGATCATCGAGGCTGGCAAGGTCATCGCCGAGGGCGCTCCTGCTGTGCTCAAGGCCGCCTTGGGTGGTGATCGAGTGACCTTAAGGGTGCGTGAATTCAGTGATGCCGACGAAGCTGAGCGGGTGCGCAGCCTGCTGCACGATTGCGCCGGGGTACGCCAGGTGGTGGTGAACCGGGCCCAGGGCTACTCCCTGAATCTGGTGATTGAGCACGATGGCGTTGTTGAGCAGCTGCGCCGCCAATTGGCGGCAGCCGACCTCCCGGTTTTCGCCCTCGCCCAGAGCCGCCCCAGCCTCGATGATGTCTATCTCCAGGCCACCGGCCGCACCCTGATGGACGCGGAGCTGGCGGTGGCCGGCAGCCGTGATCCCAAGGCTGAACGCAAAGCGAGCATGTGATGACCACAACCCTTCCAGGCCCCCAACCCGAGGCATCCGCCTTGGCCGAGATCAGTCAAGAAACCCTGGCCCTCACCCGTCGTTTGTTCGTACAGCTGCAGCGTCGGCCTTCCACCTTGGTGGCGGGGGTGCTGCAGCCCCTGATCTGGCTGGTGTTGTTTGGCGCCCTGTTTGCCAAGGCTCCGGCGGGCCTGCTGCCTGGCGGCATCAGTTATGGGCGCTTCCTTGGCGCAGGTGTGATCGTGTTCACGGCCTTCAGTGCGGCCCTGAACGCCGGCCTGCCATTGATGTTTGACCGCGAATTTGGCTTCCTCAACCGGCTGCTGGTGGCGCCGCTGCGCTCGCGCAGCTCGATCGTGTTCGCCTCGGTGCTCTACATCACCACCCTGAGCTTGGTGCAGAGCCTGGCGATCATGGGCACTGCCGCATTGCTGGGTTACGGCTGGCCTGGTGGTGCTGGGCTGCTGCTGGTATTGGTCACCTTGCTGTTGTTGGTTTTTGCAGTCACGGCCCTGAGCTTGGGGCTCGCTTTTGCGCTGCCAGGCCACATCGAGCTGATTGCGGTGATCTTTGTGGCCAACCTGCCACTGCTGTTTGCCAGCACCGCTTTGGCTCCGTTGTCGTTCATGCCTGCCTGGCTGGGCTGGCTAGCGGCCCTTAATCCCCTTACCTTCGCGATAGAACCGATTCGTGCCGCCTATGCGGGACAGGTCTCTCTCACCGCAGTGGTGCTGGAGGCCCCCTACGGCCAGCTCAGCAGCGCCACCTGCCTAGGGGTGCTCGCCTTACTGGCCGCCGGGTTGTTCCTGCTGATTCGGCCGCTTTTGGATCGCAAGCTCACCTAGCAGGTCCTTTCGTGACGCAGCCCTCCAGATTCCCCCCGTCCGACCGTCCCGACTTAGGGGACCGTTTGCTGGCGGCGGTTGCAGAACGGGATCAGGCCATGGCCCAGCGTCTGGTGCAGCAGTGGGCGCACCGCAGGGGGTTGGCGGCCCTCGAAGCCCTGATCTCCGGCCCACTTTGCGTGGGCCAAGGAGTAGGGGCGGCTGATTGGCTGCGCTCCCAGGCTGGCCTGGAAACCAACCTTCAGCCCAGCGTGCAACCAGTTGTGCAACGAGTTGAGCAACGAGTTGAGCAACGGCCTGTGCTGGCCCTTGTGCAGGATGCCCTGGCTCCGGCAGCGCGCAATGCCGCTCCTGCGCCCTTTGCCCATGCTTCCCTACGGGCCTGGCTGCCGGATGCTGAAGAGCTCGATGACTTTCACCTTCCCCTGGCCAGCTGAGTGAAGCCCTCCGGTTTGATTGTTTCGGTGCAGGCCCCCGAGGGATCTCCGATGCGCGATCCCGATGTGATCGCCGCCATGGCAGATGCCAGTTTGCGCAATGGCGCCTCTGGGGTGCGTCTGGAAAGCCCAGAGCACATCGGCGCTGTTCGTCAACGCTGCCCAACGGCCCTGATCGTGGGCCTATGGAAGCGCAGCTACCCAGACAGCTCGGTGTACATCACCCCGGGGTGGGAGGAGATTCGTGCTGTTTGGGCTGCTGGTGCCGATGTGGTGGCGATTGATGCCACCGAGCGCTATCGCCCCGGGGGTGAAAATTTAGAGGGTCTGATCGCCCGCGCCCAGCGGGAGCTTGGTGCTGTGCTGATGGCGGATGTGGACAGCGTTGCCAATGGTCTGCGTGCCGCCGAGCTGGGTTGCACCTGGGTCGGCACGACTCTTTATGGCTACACGGAGTCAACCTCAGGCCAGAAGCCACCAGCCTGGGATCTATTGCCCCTGCTGCGGCAGCAATTACCCATCGATGTGAGTCTGATCTGCGAGGGCGGCATATCAAGCCCTCAGCAGGCCCGCCAAGCCCTCGACCTCGGCGCTGATGCCGTGGTTGTGGGCACGGCAATCACCGGGGTCGATTTGCAGGTTGCTGCCTATGTACGGGATGTGCTGGCTGGCTGAGCAGCCTGGGATCACATCATCCCGGGCATGCCCATGCCTCCCATACCTCCCATACCTCCCATTCCGCCCATACCTCCCATTCCGCCCATACCTCCCATGTCGCCGCCGGGGGCTGCTGCTTCTGGTTCGGGCTTATCAGCGATCACAACCTCGGTGGTGATCAGCATGGAGGCGATCGAGACCGCGTCTTGAAGGGCTAGGCGCACCACCTTGGCCGCATCGAGAATGCCAGCGGCCAGGAGGTCTTCGTAGACGCCGGTTAGGGCGTTGTAGCCCTTGCCCAGCCGCAGGATCTCAGCTGCCACCACGGCGCCATCGGCGCCGGAGTTGTGGGCGATCTGGCGCACGGGCTCGGCTAAGGCCCGCTTGACGATCTCGACGCCGGTGCGCTCATCGCCCTGGCAGCTAGCCGCCAGGCTGCTCAGCCCTTCGGCCAGCTCCAACAGGGTGCAGCCGCCACCAGCAATGATTCCCTCCTCCACTGCAGCGCGGGTGGCGTTGAGGGCGTCTTCGATGCGCAGCTTGCGGTTTTTGAGCTCGGTTTCGGTGGGAGCACCCACCTTGATCACGGCAACTCCTCCAGCCAGTTTGGCGATCCGCTCCTGCAGCTTTTCGCGGTCGTAATCGGAGTCGGTGTTGTCGAGCTCGCGCCTGATTGAGGCCACCCGATCAGCAACGACTGCCTGGTGCTCACCGCTGGCCACGATCGTGGTGCTGTCCTTGGTGATGGTGATGCGGCGGGCCTGACCGAGCTCGGCTAGGCCGGTCTTGTCCAGGGTCATGGCCTGGTCTTCGCTCACGACCGTGGCGCCGGTGAGTACGGCGATGTCGCCAAGCATGGCCTTGCGGCGATCCCCAAAACCAGGGGCCCGCACTGCTGCAACCTGCAATACGCCCCGGTTTTTGTTGACCACCAGGGTGGCGAGAGCTTCTCCCTCCACTTCTTCCGCCAGGATCAGCAGGGGCCTGCCGCCCTTGGAAACCGCCTCCAGCACGGGCACCAGATCAGTGATGGTGCTGATTTTGCGGTCGGTGATCAGGATCAGGGCATTTTCAAAGACGCATTCGCGCCTCTCCTGGTCGGTGACGAAGTAGGGGGAGCTGTAGCCACGGTCGAAGGCCATGCCTTCGGTGATCTCCAGTTCGGTGGCCAAGGAGGTGGACTCCTCAACGGTGATGACGCCGTCAGCGCTCACCTTGCCCATGGCTTCGGCGATCATTCGGCCGATCTCTTCGTCGTTGCCGGAGCTCACCTCGGCTACCTGGCGAATCGCTTCACCGGCGACGGGTTGGGCCCTCTCGGCGATGCCAGCCACGATCTGGGCTGTGGCCCTTTCCATGCCGCGGCGTAACACGACCGGGCTGGCGCCGGCAGCCACGTTTCTGAGGCCTTCGCGGACCAGTGCCTGGGCCAGCAGTGTGGCAGTGGTGGTGCCGTCGCCGGCGGTGTCCTTGGTCTTGCTGGCCACCTGCTGCATCAGCTTGGCGCCAACGTTTTCGAAGGGATCTTCGAGTTCGATCTCCCGGGCGATGGTGACGCCGTCATTAACGATCTCGGGCGCGCCGAATTTCTTTTCGAGCACAACGTTGCGGCCGCGGGGTCCGATGGTGACCTTCACCGCGTTGGCCAGGGCGTTTACACCACGCTCAAGGGCGCCACGGGAGGCATCTGAAAAGCTGATCAGCTTGGCCATGAAAACGGCGGACACTCAGTGAAGTCAGGGTCCCACAGCGGACCACCGCCTAGCTAACGCAGTGGGGTGGGGAAAGCCGAATCAAGCTGCTGCTTTGGGCTACTGATTCGCTCCAGGCTCGATAGGGTTCAGCAATGGAGGATCTGCTGCAGACAGCATTGGAGAGCGCGGACGAAGCCATCTCGCTGGATCCGGGTTCCACTGCAAACGCCATGGTGTTTGTGCTCGTGGCGGCGGCCGGGGTGTTGATGGCTTTGGTTTATGTGCCGGTGAGGCTGTTTTTGACAATCACCGCCCGCAGTCGCCGTCTGCGCCTGCTGCAGCGGATTCGCCGGCTGCGCGAGGAGTTGGCTCAGCCGCTCACAAGCTCTTAACGCATCACCATGCCGCCATCCACCTGCAGCACCTGGCCGGTGATGTAGGCGGCAGCCGGGTCGGCGGCCAGAAAGCGCACTGCACCTGCCACCTCGGCGGCGCTGCCCATCCTCCCCAGGGGAATCGCCGCCAGGATTAGTTCTTTGTCGAGCTCGGCGGTCATGTCGCTCTCGATGAAGCCTGGGGCAACGGCATTGACGGTGACCCCACGGGCGGCAAATTCAGCCGCATTGCTGCGGGTGAGGCCGATCACCCCGGCCTTGGCGGCGCTGTAGTTGGCCTGGCCTGGATTGCCCATCAGGGCCACCACTGAGGTGATGTTGATGATGCGGCCGCTGCGGGCCTTGAGCATGGCGCGGCTCACAGCGCGGGTGCACAGAAACACGCCGGTGAGATTGAGGTTGATCACGCTTTGCCAGTCGGCGGTTTTCATCCGCATCAGCAGGCCGTCGCGGGTGATGCCGGCGTTGTTAACCAACACGTCGAGCCGGCCGCCCTTGGCGAGCACCGCTTTGACCATCGCGTCGACCTGCTCTTCATCGGCTACATCGGCCCGATGGCTCCAGGCTTCGCCCCCGGCAGCAGTGATCTCAGCCACGACCGCTTCGGCGGCATCGGGGGAGCTGGCGTAATTCACCACTACTTGGGCGCCGGCCGCTGCCAGCTCAAGGGCGATGGCGCGACCGATACCGCGGCTGGCACCGGTAACCAGCGCCACTTGGCCGGCCAGGGGGGCTGGGCTGGACATCACGGCACTCGACATCGCGGCACTGGGGTTTGTGGCGCTGATCGTATGGCCTGACTATCCCCCGAACCCCAATTATCCCAGTCCCAGGGCGGCGAGCACCTCGGCGTGGCCAAGTTGGCTGAGGTTGGCGGCGCTGCCGAGGCCCTGCACCCCAGCACGGCTGGGCAGACTGGCGGGATCCCGGCCTAGGGCCACCAGCGGCAGGCCGAGCAGCAGGGCCAATTCGATGGCTACGGGGTCGCTGGCTAGCACCACATCGGCACTAGCGATCTGGGCGGCGCGCTTACGCATATCTCCAGCCCCAGTCCCAGCTAGTGCTCGCACGGTCCGCAGGGTGGGCAGCTTGCTGCGGATCTGGGCGGGTAGGTCTTGCCATTGCTGGGCTGGCCAGTCGCCGCCAGCAGCGGAGGGGGCCAGCAGCAGGGCCGGTCCATCGCCACTGGGTAGGGCCGCGCTCGCGGCCTCCAGGTCGGCCGGGGCGATCGGCAACCGGAAAGAATCAGCCTCGAGCCGCACCCCGATGGGCCGCAGGAAGGCTTCAAAGGCCTGGTTGGCCCAGCCGCCCTCGATGGGGGTGATCCGCTCGGTGGCGGAAAAGCCACTGCTGGCCACCCGGGTGGGGATGTGGCTCATCGACAGCATCAGATCCATCTGGCGGCTGGGCGCCAGATTGAGGCTCACCTGAAAATCAGGCTCCCGCACCGAACCCATCAAGTTGGCCCAATCGGCAAGGGTTGCCTGCTCGTAGGTGAAGGGCATGGCCCGTTCCACGGCTGGATGCAGGCCCCAGAGGGGCACCGCCGCTAACGGACAGACCACCTGGACGTCGGCATGGAGTTGGTCGGCGACGGCAGCAACGGCTGCAAAACTCTGCAGCTGCTGGCTGCTGCCGCCCGGAATCAGAAACAGGGCGCGCATCGCAAACGACACAGGTTCGGCGGCCTGATTGTATGGATCAGATTCGGATTGACCCGTCTCGCGGGAGTCGCTTGTGCATTTGCTGATCGCCGCAGCCGGCAGCGGCCGCCGCATGGGGGCCACCGGCAACAAGCTGCTGTTGCCGGTGGCGGGGCGGTCGGTGCTGGCCTGGACCCTCGATGCAGCCCTCGCCTGCCCCTCCATTAGCTGGATCGGCATCGTGGGCCAGCCCGTTGATGCAGCCGCGATAGCGGCGATTGTGGCTGAAGCTCAGCCTGACCTGCCGGTGCAGTGGATTGAGGGTGGTGACACCCGTCAGGAGTCGGTGAGCCGGGGGCTGGCGGCCTTGCCGGCAGCTGCTGGTGGGGTGCTGATCCACGACGGGGCTCGCTGTCTTGTCGAGCCGGAGCTGCTGGCCCGCTGTGCCGCTGCGGTGCAGCAAGGCGCAGCGGTGATCGCCGCCACCCCCGTAACCGACACGATCAAGCAGGTGGATGGAGCTGGCACCATCACGGCCACCCCAGATCGCAGCTGGTTGTGGGCAGCCCAAACTCCCCAGGGTTTTCCGGTTCAGCAGCTGCGGGCTGCGCATGCAACCGCCACGGAGCAGGGCTGGAGCGTCACCGACGATGCGGCCCTGTTTGAGCGGCTGGGTTTGGCGGTGCAGGTGTTGGAGGCGCCTGCCTCCAACATCAAGCTCACCACCCCTTTCGATCTCACCGTGGCAGCGGCGGTGCTTGCTTCGCGCTGCTGATCCGCAGCTGGCCGCTGCTGCCATCGAGCTCGGCCCAGGCACCTAGGGGTAGGGCCGCATTGCCCGCCACATGACCCATGGGCAAGTTGCTCACCACGGGGATGCCGAGATCGCTTGTGCGCTCTCGGAGCACCTGCTCGAGGCTGAAACGATCTGCTTCGGCCGGGTTTTCATCGCAGTCTGTGAACTGCCCCAGGCCGATGCCGGCCAGCTGCTGCAGCCCACCGCACAGCCGCCAGTGGGTGAGCATGCGCTCGATTCGGTATGGCGCTTCGCCCACGTCTTCGAGCACCAAAATGGCGCCGCGCAGATCCGGCAGATACGGCGTACCCAGCAGGTGGGTGGCCACGGTGAGGTTGGCGGCCAGCAGGGGGCCTGCGGCGCTGCCGCCACACCAGCCCTCGCCCTGAAGGTCGCCCACGGGTTCGCCAAACAACAGGCACCGCAGCCGCTCCTGGCTCCAGGCGGGTTCGGCGGCCAGGGTGGTGAGCAGCGGCCCGTGGATGGCACCTCCCTGCCCCTGGGCTAGTTGGGCCCAGAGCAGGGAGGTGACGTCGGAGAAACCAAGCAGCCAGCGAGCTGGCAGGGCCAGGGGTGCTTCCAACAACCGGGCCGCTCCCCAGCCGCCCCGCACACAGGCCAGCAGTTCGGCGCCCCGCCTGGCGGCAGCTTCCAGGTCGCCGCGGCGCTGTTGGTCTTGGCCGGCCAGATAGCCCCACTGGCGCCCGTGCAGCGGCGTGCGCTCTACCTCCAGCCCCCAGCCCTCCAGCACGGCGATGCCCGCCTCAAGGCGCGCCAAGGCGTCTTCGCCCAGCAGGGCCGAGCTTGCGGCCACCAGCTGCACCCGATCCCCTGGCCGCAGCGGTGAGGGCTGATGTGTGACCTGGCTCATGGCAGTTGCCCCAGCACCAGGGCAAGCAGCAGCAGCCCTCCCAGCTGCACCTGGCGGCTGAAGTGGCGGCCGTAGGCGGACCGGGCCAGGTTGGGGTGGCGCAGCAGGGCCGCTTCGCGCTGCATGCCGGCTGCTGCCAGCAGACCCAACGGCCAGCTGATCCAGCCGCTGCCTTGCAGGCCGGCGGCTAGCCCCAGGGCCAGGGCGGCGAGGCCGTAGCTGATCGCCACCGCCAGGGGGGCCCGGCCGCCCAGGCTGAGGGCACTGCTGCGCACGCCGATGGCCCGGTCGTCATCCCGGTCGGCCATGGCGTAAACCGTGTCGAAGCCGAAGGTCCAAAGCAAGGTGGCCAGCCATACCAGGGCCAGGGGCCAGCCGCCGGCCAGGGAGCCGGTGGCAACGGACCAGGGGATCAGCACCGCAAAACCCCAGCAGAGGGCCAGTACCAGTTGGGGGTAACCAAACCAGCGTTTAGCCGAGGGGTAGAGCAGCACTGGCGGCAGGGCCGCGATTGCTAGCAGCAGGCAGAGGTTGCGACTGGCGGCGGGCAACCCCCACATCAGCACCAGCAGCACTGCCAAGGCGACGACAAGGCTGAGCAGCAGCAGGCCTATCGCCTCGCCAACGCCAACGCGGCCATCGGCCAGGGGACGGCTGCGGGTGCGCTCCACCAAGGGGTCGATGCGGCGGTCCCAGAGGTCGTTGGCGATGCAGCCGGCCGCGCTCACCGCCAATCCTCCCAGCACTATTAATCCCACCAACAGCGGCGCCGGTGGGGCGTTTGGGGTGAGCCAGAGGCTCCAGCCAGCTGGAATCAGCAGGATCAGGCGGCCACTGGGCTTGTGCCAGCGCACCAGCTCCAGCCAGGCCCCCAGACGGGTGCCGCGCGTCAAATTGGCCATGCCCCCTTTTCGTCGTGCCGCACCCTAGGTGTGCCGGTGGGATGGGCAGAGGGTGGCAAAGTAGCGCCCCAAGTGGCAGTTGCTGAGCTTGATGGTTCAGGCCCCCAACCTTCAGCTGGCCGGTCGCCGCCGGGTGGCCGCGATCGACATCGGCACCAACTCGATTCACCTGCTGGTGGCAGAGGTGGATCCGGAGCTGAGCAGTTTCAGTGTGGTGCTGGCTGAGAAGGCCACCACCCGGCTTGGCGATAGGGATCCCCATAGCGGTGACCTCAGTGCCGAGGCGATCGAGCGGGCTTTTCGCACCCTGCGCCACGATCGCGATCTGGCCCTTAGCCATGGGGTGGAGCAGATCGTCACGGCGGCCACCAGTGCCGTGCGGGAGGCCCCCAATGGCAGGGATTTCCTGGTGGCGCTGCAGGAGCAACTGGGCCTGGAGGTGGATCTGGTGAGCGGGCCCGAGGAGGCGCGACTGATCTACTTGGGTGTGCTTTCGGGCATGGCTTTCGGCGACCAGCCCCACTTGATTATTGATATCGGTGGCGGCTCCACCGAATTGGTGCTGGCCGATGGCCGGGACGGCCGCTCCTTCAGCAGCACCCGCATCGGCGCGGTGCGCCTGCAGCGGGAGTTTTGTCAGCAGGACCCCCTTCCGGTTGAACGTCGCTCCTTCCTGCAGGCTTACATCCAGGGCGCCCTCGACCCTGCCGTAGCTGAGGTGAAGGCGGCGCTGCGGCGGGGCGAACAGCCGCTGATGGTGGGTACCAGCGGCACAGCCATGGCCCTAGCGGCGCTGGCGGCTGCTGAAGATCCCAAGCCGCCGCTAAAGCTGCAGGGCTACAGGCTCAGCCGTGAGCGCATCGACCAGCTCACCGCCCGGCTCCTGGCGATGACGCCGGAGCAGCGCCGCGCCTTGCCCGCCATCAATGACCGCCGGGCCGAAATCATCGTGCCAGGCGCCCTGATTTTGCAGACGGCGATGGCGATGCTCGGCGTGCGGGAGCTGGTGGTTTGTGATCGGGCCCTGCGGGAGGGCTTGATTGTGGACTGGATGCTGCGCAACGGCCTGCTGGGAGATCGCTTTGCCTTCCAGAGCACTATTCGCCAGCGCACCGTGCTGCACCTGGCCCAGCGCTTTGGTGTCGATCGGGCTCGGGCCGATCGGGTGGCCTCCCACGCCCTCAGCCTCTACGACCAGTCGCGGGGGCTGCTGCACCACGACGAGGGACCGGGCCGGGAGCTGCTCTGGGCCGCCGCCCAATTGCATACCTGTGGCAAGAGCATCAATATCTCCGCTTATCACAAGCACAGCTGGTATTTGATCCGCCACGGCGAGCTGCTGGGCTACTCCGAATCCGAGCACCTGATGGTGGCGGCGATTGGCCGCTATCACCGCCGCAGCCTGCCGAAGAAGCGCCATGAGTCGTGGCAGCTGATCGAAGACCGCGACCAGCGCCGCACCGTTACGTCGATGGCCTTGCTGTTGCGTTTGGCGGCGGCCCTAGATCGCCGGCCCGCTGCGGTGATTGCGGCCCTGCAGGTGACGTCAAGGCAAAATGCTGTTTGCGTTGGCCTCGAGCCCCTGGCGGCCGCCCCTGGTGAGCCAGCTCCGGATCTCAGCTTGGAGCGCTGGAGCTTGAGATCCTGCGCCGAAGTGGTGCAGGAATCCTGCGGCCTTGGTCTCAGGGTGCCGGAGCTCTGAAGCTGCGCCAACGCACCTGATCAATGGGTCCCATGGGCTGAGGAGCACCGCCTCCCATTTGGGTGCGCACCAGGTCGGGACGCCCTGCCAGCACCTCAAGCCCTGAGCCAAGGGGGAAGCTCCGCTCACCTGTGAAGGTGCCACGGAACAGAGTGGTCCCGGTTTTTGTTTTTATTTCGAGCCAGCTGGGCTGGCTGCTCGTCAGTTGCAGCTGATCGGGCTTGAGGCTGCCACTTTCTCTCTCTTTGCTCCTGTCTGCTGGGGAAATCTCGCTCAGCAGCTGGGGCTGCGCTTGCGGCTGGGTTGGGCGGGCCTGGTGACGCTGCCACTGCTGCCAGCCCGCGGCGCCGGCGCCGCTGAGGGCGACCAGGATTGCTGCTGTGATGGCCAGTCGGCCACTGGTTTGTGCCGGTCTGGTTGGGGCGCGCTGGGTCAGTTCGGCCACCTTGATCGGCTTGGCTTGAAACTGGCCGCTATCGCGCAGGGTTTGCAGGGGGCCATCGATGTTGATGGCCAGGCTGCTGGCGATTCTGCGGGCCTGGGCGATCACAAACACCGGTTCCGGCAATCGGCTGGCGTCGGCTTCTTCCAGGGCCTGAAGTTGTTCGACTCCCATGTTTAGACGGGCTGCCAGCACGCCCAGTTCGAGACCTTGGACCTCCCGGCCCTGGCGCAGCGTCTGACCCAGGCAGCGCAGGGCGGATAAGGCCTCGGGGTTGGGAGAATCCGACACCACAACAGCGAGGTCAGCAGATTTAGGCATTCTGCAGGCAAATTTGATGCGGTCTAGCCGTTGAAATGGGCGATACTGGATTCGAACCAGTGACCCCTTCCGTGTGAAGGAAGTGCGCTACCGCTGTGCTAATCGCCCGCACTACCAGAGCTTAAAACACCACAGGCAGTCGATCGGTCACCATGGGCTAAGAGCCAGTCGCCTTGCGTGAGCGCCAACCCCGAAGGAGCCGATCCCAAGCCAGCCACGGCCCCTCTGGACTTGAGCCAGCCTGTGGATGTTGATCAGCCAGTGGACGTATTGATCGTGGGAGGCGGGGTGTGCGGCACGGCCCTGCTGTTCCAGCTGGCCCGCTACACCGATTTGGGCCGCATCCTGCTGGTGGAGCGCTACGACGTCCTGGCCAGGGTGAACTCCAAGGCCACCAACAACAGCCAGACGATTCACTGCGGCGACATCGAGACCAACTACACGCTCGAGAAGGCGGTGCGGGTGAAGCGCACCGCCGAGATGATCGTGAACTACGCCGAGCTGCTTGATCCAGCCAGCCGCGAGCTCTGTGTGTTTCGCACTCCAAAAATGGTGCTGGGGGTGGGCGAGCGCGAGTGCACCTTCCTGCGGGAGCGCTTTGCTCGCTTCTCACCCCACTTTCCGGCAATGGAGCTGCTCGAGAAGCCCCAGATCGCCGAGTGGGAGCCCCAGGTGGGACTGGTGCAGGGGGAGTTGCGCCCGGAGGAGCTGGTAGCGATCGGCATCCGCCGCACGTACACCGCCGTGGACTACGAGGAGCTATCGGCCTCGTTCGTGGCCCAGGCGGAGGCGGCGGTGGCTGGAACGCCGCGCCAGCTCACGGTGCAGCTAGGCACCAGCGTGGTCGCGATTACGCCTGAGGGCGATGGCTACCGGGTGGAGCTGGCCCCCACCCCCGGCTGCAGCTCGGGTTTGGCTGTTGATGGCACCCCGGTTGCGCCCCACAGCGTTTGGGCCCGGCACGTGGTGGTGAATGCCGGAGCCCACAGCCTGCTGATGGCCCAGCGCATGGGCTACGGACTGGAGTATTCCTGCCTGCCGGTGGCCGGCAGCTTTTACTTCACACCGGATTTGCTCCGGGGCAAGGTCTATACGGTGCAGAACGACAAGCTGCCCTTTGCCGCCATTCACGGCGACCCCGACGTGCGGGCCCCTGGCAAAACCCGTTTTGGCCCCACCGCCCTTTTGCTGCCCCTGCTGGAGCGCTACAAGCCAGCCTCGTTTTGGGAGTTTCTGAAGGTGCTGCGGCTCGATTGGGCAGTGCTGGCCGTGTTCTGGCAGCTCTTTCGCATCGCTGATATCCGCAATTACATCTTTAAAAATCTGCTGTTTGAGGTGCCCTGGCTGAGGCGGCGATTGTTTTTGGCAGATGCTCGCAAGATCGTGCCCGACATGCGCCTCGAGGATCTCAGCTTCGCTGAGGGCTATGGCGGCGTGCGCCCCCAGCTGATCGATAAGGCCAACCGCAAGCTGATGCTTGGCGAGGCCAGCATCGCGGCCCGGCCAGGCCTTGTGTTCAACGTCACCCCTTCGCCTGGGGGCACCTGCTGCCTGGGTAATGCCGCCCGGGACCTGGAGGCGATCGTCGAGCGGCTCGGCTGTGGCTTCGATCGGCAGCGCTTGGCCCGGGAGCTTTATGGCGAGGCGGGCTGATGCCTTTTCAGCTAGCGCCGCCGCGGAAGAGGTGATTGTGGCTTGCTGAGTAGAGGCGAGAACGGGCCTCCGCCGGCGCCGCCAGCGCCGGGCTCACCACGTAGAGGGTGGTGCGGATCAACTGCCGTTCCTGGCTCACCCGGGCCATGTCGGCCAGGGGAACCACCTTGATCCACTCATCAGGCCAGCTCACCCGGTAGCCAATGGCCACGGGAGTGTCAGCGGGGTAGTGGCGCAGCAGCTCGGTTTGCACCTCTTCGACGTGGCGAGCACTGAGGTAGAGGCAAAGGGAAGCGCGCAGGGCTGCCAGCCGCTCCAGTGCCTCCCGCTCCGGCACGCCGGTGCGTCCGCCAGCGCGGCTCAGCACGATCGTCTGCACCAGGCCAGGGATGGTGAGCTCGCTCTGCAGGGCCGATGCGGTGGCCTGGTAGGCACTCAAGCCGGGCACTACCTCAACGCCGATACCGGCATCGGCTAGGCGGCAAATTTGCTCGGCGATGGCGCCGTAGAGGCAAGGATCCCCATCGTGGAGCCGCACCACGGTTTTGCCGGCACGGGCCCGATCCAGCACCACCTCCATCACCTGCTCCAGCGTGAGGGTGCTGGTGCGCACCTGCTCACAGCTCTCGGGAGCCAGGGCTGCGATCTGGGGATTGATTAGGGAGTCGGTCCACACCAACACCTCCGCCTGCTCCAGCAGGTGGGCGGCGCGCAGGGTGAGCAGGTCGGGTGCGCCGGGCCCGGCACCAACTATCCAGACAGGCTTGTTATTCAAGTGGTTACTCCACTGGGGTCGGGTAGGGGGCGGTGGCGGCGGTAGAGCCACCAGAGGCCAACGCCGCCAAGGGCAATCAACAGCAGGCTGACCAGCTGCGCCATGCGCAGACCGCCATCACAGAAGGGCGGCTCGGAGAGCAGGCAGAGGGGGTCTAGGCGCAGCCCTTCAATCCACACTCGGCCGCTGCTGTAGGCCATCAGATATACGCAGCTGAGTGCTCCAGGCAGCAGCTGAATGCGGCCGCGACTGGCGGCCCGAAATAGCCCCAGCAGTAGGGCGCACACCCCGAGATTCCAAAGGGATTCGTAGAGGAAGGTGGGGTGAAAGTAGAGCTGCTCAAAAAATTCAGCTGGGCGGCTGGCCGCGGGGATCTGCAGTTTCCAGGGAAGATCCGTAGGCAAGCCGAAGGCCTCGGAATTAAAGAAATTTCCCCAGCGGCCAATCGCCTGGCCGAGGGCCACGGCGGGCATCAGCACGTCGAGCAGCTGCCAGAAGGGCTGACGGCGCCAGCGGCAAAACAGCATCGTGGCAAGGGCGCCGCCCAGCAGGGCGCCGTGGATGGCGATGCCACCGCGCCAGATGGCGATCGCATCAAGCCAGTTGCCGGAATACTGGCGCCACTCGAGCGCGACGTAGTAAATGCGGGCCCCGATCACGGCCCCCAGGACCATCAGGGGCAGGAGATCGGCAATCAGGGATGGCTCAATGCCTCGAGCCCGGCCGAGCCGGGTGGCCAGGCTGAGGCCCAGCAACACGGCCACGGCGATGAGCAGGCCGTACCAGCGCAAGGCAAAGGGGCCCAGCTGGAAAACCAGGGGCCCCGGGGAGGTGAAGATGGCAAGCACGCTGCTCAGATCAAGCCTTCAGCAGCCTGAACCTTTTCAACCTGGCGCTTCTTGAGCACCAGCAAGATCTGGGCCAGGGCGATTGCGGCAAAGAATGCCAACAAACCGTAGATGCGCACAGGGTTTTGCAGCACCACCTCGGCATCAATCTGTCCGAAGCCACCCACGTTGGGGTCGTTGGTGATCGGTGAACCGGCAACAACTGCATCACCAACAGCCGCAAGGATGGTGGGGCCAGCCGGCACTGTTTCAGTGGCTGTGGTGCCATCTGCGGCGGTGATCTCCACCAGGGAAGCGCCGTTATCACCGGCAGTGATTGCTGACACCGTGCCAGTTACGGGGGAGTTGAACACGCCGTTGTTGCTCTTCTCGCCGGTGGGATACACCTGGCCGCGGCCACGGTTGCCGCCCACATGCAGCTGGTATTTGCCGAAGTGGATGCTGCTGTCGGTGGCGGGATCAGGAGAAAGAATCGGGAAAACGATCTCTTGGTGCTCATCACCGGAGATAGGGCCCACCAACAGGATGTTGGGTTGGTCGTCGGAATACTGGGTGTAATAAATGCCGGCAGTTTCCTCCTTCAGCTCCTCGCTGAGGCGGTCTTGCGGGGCAAGGGTGAAGCCATCTGGAAGCATCACCACAGCGCCGACATTGAGACCGGTGCGGCTGCCATCGCCGGCCACCTGCTGAACGCTGGCGTCGTAGGGGATTTCCACCACGGCCTTGAACACCGTGTCAGGGAAAATGGCCTGGGGCACTTCCACCCGGGTGGCCTTCTTGGCTAGGTGGCAGTTGGCGCAGACGATCTTGCCGGTGGCCTCCCGGGGGCTGGCGTAGTTCTGCTGGGCCCAGAAGGGATAGGCCCAGCTGGGGCTGGCGCCGGTCAAAAGCACGGCGAAGGCGATCAGGGAGCCGAGCAGCAGGGAAAGGGAACGACGCATCACGAGATCAGGCGACAGACAGGGAGAAGAAAAGCTGGATCGGGGTAATCAGGCCCACCAGGGCTTGTCGCCGGTGCGGAAGTCGGTTTCGCTCCACTGGCTAAGGAAAACGTTGTCGTTGTCTACAGAAACGTGAGCCAGGGCCAAGGAGAGGGGCGCTGGACCGCGCACCACTTTGCCGGTGGCGTCGTACTGGGAGCCATGGCAGGGGCACATGAACTTATTGGCACCGCTGTTCCAGGGCACTACACAGCCAAGGTGAGTGCAGATGGCGTTGATGCCGTAGCTGCCGATGGCGTCATTGCCCTCAACGAGCAAGTAGGTGGGATCTCCTTTGAGGCCCTGCACCAGGCTGCGATCGCCCTCCTTATGACTGCTGAGCCAGCCGCTGGCAGTGACGCTGTTGCCGAGCTCGTCTTTAGCGGTGGTGCCGCCGCCGCCGCCTGCCGCCTTGGGGGGGATGAAATAACGAGCCACTGGATAAAGGGCACCCAGGGCCACACCGGTCACAGACCCGAAGGTCAGCAGGTTCATGAACTGCCGGCGGCCCATTCCGGGCACATCACCGTTGGAGGCGCTATTTGAAGCGCTCGCTGGCATCTGGGTCATGAAGACGCGCCGGGACAATGTGGCGCTCATTATGAACCTTGCCTGTGCGGCTCCGGGGCGGTGCAGCCGGCTGGCCCCTGGGCCTGCAACATGCTGTTGTGCAATCCATCGCGTGAGCTTGGGCGTGTCCCTGCCCTCCAGTGCCCTCCCCCCACCCCCTGAGCCAGGTTCGCCCCTGTCTGCGCAAGAGGTTTTGGATCTACTGCAAACCCGTTGGCAGGCTTCCTACGACCTGCAGCTGGTGCAGCGTCGCGGCCGGCTCTATCTACAGGTGATGTGGGCTTACTTAGAGCAGCAATCCTTTCCGCTCACGGAGGAGGGCTACCGCAGCAAGCTCGAGGAACTGGTGGGTTTGCTGAACGGCTTGGGGGTGGCTGATCAGGTGCGCAGCTGGCTGGCCACCACCTCCGATAAGCCGAGGCAGGGAAAGGCCATGGGTCTGGCGTTGGAGATCCCGGCCGGCCGGGCCAGCGAATTTTTGCTCTAGGCGGGCCGCAGCCGTTCGGTGCAGGCCACCAGGCCAACGCCGACTAGGTAGAGGGCCGTGATCGCCCCGGAGAGCAGCAGCATCGTTACGGGGTCGGTGGATGGGGTCAACACGGCCCCCGCCAGGGCGCTTGCCAACACCACCCAGCGCCAGCCCGCCAGCATGGGCTGGGCCTTCACCAGGCCAAGGGCGCCGAGCAATAACTGCAGCACTGGCAGTTGAAATGCCAGCGCGGTGGCCACCATCAGCAGCAGCACGAAGTCGAGGTAGCGCTCGATCGACCAACTCGGTTCGACCACGTCGGCGCCGTAGCTCACCAGGAAGCGCAGGGCCGCGGGCACCAGTGCCCACCAGGCGAAGGCCAGCCCCGCCGCAAACAGCACCGCCGAGCCAGCTACCGCCGGGGCCACCAGCCGCCGCTCCCGCCGGGTAAGTCCGGGCAGCACGAACCCCAGACCCTCGTAGAGCACGTAGGGCAGGGCCAAGGTGAGCCCGGCGTAGCCCGCCACTTTGAACGACACAAACAAAAATTCGCCCGGGGCCAGCTGCAGAAAGCGGATGCCCTCCGCTGGCACTTCCAGCAGCCGCACCAATGGTTTAACGGCGACAAGGCAGGCTGCTGCCGCCACCACTACCGCCAGCAGGCTGCGCAGCACGCGGCGGCGTAGCTCCTCGAGATGGTCCACAAGGCTCATCTCCACCTCGGCTGGAAATTCTCCAGGCCCCGGTTCGGGCGCGGCGAGGCGCTTGGCTGAAATTTCGGGTTCGGCGCTCATCGTTTCTGCTCCATCAGCAGGCTAAGAGCCCGCTGAGGTTCTCCCCACAGCACGGAGCCGCCACGATGGCGCACGGTACCGGGCGCTGCACCAGGAATGCGTTGTAACTCCTCGGAGGGCACCATCACCACCGGCACCCGCCGGTTGCCTCGGCCCCTGCTGTAGTGAGCGGCCAGATCGGCTGCGGCCTGCAAATCCGCATCGCTAGCCGGTCGCTCCGAGCTTTTCAGCACCACATGGCTGCCGGGCAGCTCCTGGGCGTGGAACCAGAGATCGCCGCGGCGCGCCTGGCGAAAGGCGATCCATTCGTTTTGGCGGTGGTTGCGGCCAATTTGTACAGGCAAACCGGAAGGTGTGTGCAGCTCCAGGGGTTGGGGCACCCCCTCGATCGCCCCAGCCCGCCGCCTCTGGCGACCCCCCGCTGGTTTGCGCTGGCCGCGCTCAGCCAGTAGGGCTTCGAGCTCGGCAGCCAGGCTGCCCACCTGTTCGAGGCTGTCGGCCTGCTCCAGGTAGGTGAGGCTGGCTTCGAGGCTTGCTAAGCGCTGCCTGTGCTGCTCCAGCCTGGGGGTGATCGCCGCCACCGAGCGCCGCCGCTTGCGGGCGGTTTTGTAGAGCTTCTGTGCCTCTTCAATGCACTGGCGGCTCGGCTGTAGCTGGCTGAGCAGGGCATCGGCGCGGCGCTGCAGAGCTTCCCCTTCAGGCACCGCATCCAGCAGGGCTTGCTGCTCGCTGGCCTGGCGGCTTTCGCGCTCGACTGTGGCCTGCAAGCGGTGCTGCAGCTGCTGGCGCTGCTGCACAAGCAGCTGGGCGCCGAGGTGCTCGCTGAAATAGGCGGCCATGCCTTGGTTTATTGCAAGGGCTGGATTTGCGGCAGGGGTATCGCCGCTGGATCCAGCCCAGCAGCGGTAGCCGGCCGGTTCGAGCTGCCAGCTGAATCGCCCCATCTGCACGGCTTCAAGCCACTGGCGCCAGCCTTGCCACAACTGCTGCCATTGCTCCGGACTGATGCTGTCCACGCTCAGTTCGCCCCATCCGCAGGGCAGTAGCTGGCGCAGTAAGGCCGGACTGATGCCCTGGTAGGCATCACGCAGGGCCTGCTGCAGGGGCAGGGGCACTAGGCGCAGACGGCGCTGCCAGCTCCCAAAGCTCTCCTCCAGCCGCGGCGGCTCGCCCGCCAGGGGCGGGGGCGGTTGATAAGGGTCGCCGGTGCCGATCGGCCGTAGGCGTGATTGCTGGGGTTTCACCTGGCGGGCCAGGGCCACTACCTGGCGGTCGGCGTCGAGCAGCAGCAGGTTGCTGTGGCGGCCCATCAGCTCCACCACCAGCCAGCGCAGCACGGGCTCACCGGGACGCCTGGCGAAGCCGAGCTCCACCACCCGCTCCCAGCCCTGCTGCTGGATTTCTATGAGGGCCAGACCCTTGAGGCCGTGCTGCAGCTGCTGGGCCAGAGTGCTGCCATCCCCTTGGCGGGGTGGCGGCGGGATTGTGTGCAGCCGAGCCGCTTCCGCCTGCCAGCTGAGCTCGAGCCAGTGGCTACCGCTAAGGCTGCGCAGGCCGATCTGCAGGGCCTGGGGGCTGGCCTGCTGGGCCTTCTCGAAGCGACTTGGCAGCAGCAGCGGCCGCCACTCGGCCAGCACCGCCCGCAGGGTCGTGACGTCTACTGCCTGCAGGCGGGAGGGGGACCCGGCTTGGCAGGGCAACACGGACGCTGGCTTCTACTCTGCAGGCCAGAGCTGTCGCCCGCCATGAGCGCCTTGCCCGGCCGTCTCACCTTGATCACTGGTCCTAGTGGAGTCGGCAAGGGCACCTTGGTGCAAAGGCTGCTGCTACTTCATCCGGAGATCTGGCTATCGATCTCAGCCACCACCCGCGCCCCCCGCGCCGGTGAGCTGGATGGCCAGCACTACTTCTTCCTGACTCGTGACGCCTTTGAAGGCCAGGTGGCTGAGGGTGGTTTTCTGGAGTGGGCCGAATTTGCCGGCAACCTCTACGGCACCCCCCGCCAACCGGTGCAGGCCCAGCTAGCTGCAGGCAGGCCCGTGCTGCTTGAGATCGAGCTGGAGGGGGCACGCCAGGTGCGCCAAAGTTTTGCCGAGGCTTTCCAGATTTTTGTTGAGCCCCCCAGTTTTGAGGAGCTTGAGCGGCGTATCCGCGGCCGCGGCACCGACAGCGAGGAGGCGATTGGCCGGCGGCTGGAGCGGGCCAAGGTGGAGCTGGCTGCGGCGCCGGAATTTGACGCGGTGCTTGTCAACGGCGAACTGGAGCTGGCCCTCGCTGAGTTGGAGCAGCTGCTGGGCTAGGGCGGCTAGGCACGGGAAAAAAAAAGCGGCCCCGGGGGGCCGCGGCTTATCAGAATTGACTGATCAGACCCCTCTGATCAGAGGGGTCTGATCAGAGGGGATGGAACAGCAAGTCGGGGAAGAAGCGATTGAATTCGATCAGAATTCCTGCCGTGGCTGTGAACCAGATGGCAGCAAACACCGGAGCGGTGGTGAGGAACTTTTTCATGGTTAGAGGAGGGGTGAAGTCGGGATCCGGTCGCGCTCAGATCGGGGAAACCGCTCAGCGAGGGGAAACCGTGACCTTGTCGTCGGATTCGAGCAGCTTGCCGCTGGTGAGCTCGCCGAAGGCTGCCAGGGGCCAGGTCGCGGCTGCCAGGGTGCTCTTGAATGCCAGGGGCAGATCGATCTGGATCTCCTTCATGGCGGCATCCTTGTCACCGCGGATGGCGCGCAGATAGTTGCGACCAGCCCAGCCAATGCAGCCAGCGATGTAGAGGAAGGCAATGCCAGGGATCATGAAATCACCGGCATGGTTCCAGCGACCATCAACGATCAGGTGGGGCAGGCCATCGGCACCACATACGGCCTGGCTGTACATCGCGAAGCGCGCCTTGGCCTGATCGGTTTTGGCGGTAGCAGCGCGCTGCTGGAAGCGGGCGCTCTCGGAGCAGGGGGTCAGTCCTGCCACGTCGGCTTTGGCCGCAGGGGCGAAGCCGAGCAACAGGAAGGCGGAGAGCAGAACCGCGAAGAGTCGGCGGGAGAAAAGACGGCGCATCGGACGCAAGGCCGCGGGGCAGGATGACACTCCTGGACAGTACGGGAGCTGTTGAAGTCCAATGCCATTGGTTCTGGCCCTCGAAACAAGTTGTGACGAGTCGGCGGCAGCGATTGTGCGTGATCAGACGGTGCTCGCCAGTGCCGTCGCCTCCCAGGTGGAGGAGCACGCCCGCTGGGGTGGCGTGGTGCCGGAAATCGCCTCGCGGCGACACGTCGAGGCCCTGCCCCAGCTGATTGAGCAGGTGTGCCGCGACAGCGGCGTGACCATGGCGGAGCTTGATGGCATCGCCGCCACCGCCGCGCCGGGCCTGGTGGGGGCCCTGCTGGTGGCCTCGGTCACGGGCCGCACCCTGGCGAGGCTGCATGGCAAGCCCTTTGTGGCTGTTCATCACCTGGAAGGTCATCTCTGCTCGGTGCAGCTGGGCGAGCCCCTGCCCCCCGGTCCCTACCTGGTGCTGCTGGTCAGCGGCGGCCATACCGAGTTGTTGCGGGTTGACGGGCCAGGTCGCTACGTCCGCTTGGGCCGCAGCCACGACGATGCCGCCGGCGAAGCCTTCGACAAGGTCTCCCGCCTGCTTGGGCTCGGATACCCGGGTGGTCCGGCGATTGAGGCGGCTGGGCAGAACGGCGACCCCCTTCGCTTTGCCTTGCCCAAGGGCCGGGTGTCGCGGCCGGAGGGCGGCTTTTATCCCTACGACTTCAGTTTCAGCGGCCTCAAGACAGCGATGCTGCGCCAGGTGCGCGCTTTGGAGGCTGAGCATCAGGCTGAGCACCGGGCAGGCAGCGAGCCGTTGCCGCTGGCTGATCTAGCGGCCAGCTTTGAGCAGGTGGTGGCTCAGGTGTTGGTGGAGCGCAGTTGCCGCTGCGCCCGTGAGCAGGGCCTGGGCACGCTGGTGCTGGTGGGTGGCGTGGCCGCCAATCGGCGGCTGCGGCAGCTGTTGGAGCAGCGCTGCGGGCTCGATGGCCTGGCTTGGCGGGTGGCTCCGCTGGCCTACTGCACCGATAACGCCGCCATGATCGGGGTGGCTGGGGCCCAGCGCCTGGCCGGCGGCCAGAGCAGCTGCTTTGACCTGGGCGTGGCTGCCCGGCTGCCCCTGGAGCAAGCCGGCTTGCTTTACGAATCACAACCGTGCTTTTAATCGTCGTAAACTGAAATCCCTCCGGTATTGGTGCGGCCCGATGACCACCCTCAACCGCGAGCGCGGGCTGCAAGACACCGTCGATATTGAGCAGGTGCCCGACGGGTTTGAGCCGGTGAGTGCCACTGAGCTCAATGCCTGGCGCCGCGGTTTCACCCCCCAAGCCGAGATCTGGAACGGCCGGCTGGCCATGGTGGGTCTGTCGGTGGGCTTATCGGTGCTGCTAGTGGCCCGCCTGGCGAGCCACTAAAAAACATTTTCAGCATCCCTGGGGTGCCTAGGTGCGACCGCGAAGCGCTTGAGACAGCTCGTTGGGCTTGAGGCTTTGGGCTATCGCATCCTCTGGGGTAACCCGGTGGGCTTCCACCAATTTCTGCAACGACTGATTTGCGGTTTGCATGCCATCGAAAGCGCTGCGCTTCATGATCTCCTCGATCTCGTCGAGTTCGCCTCGCTGGATATAGTCCTTGCAGGCGTCGGTGTTGATTAATATGTCGTGAAAAGCGGCCCGTTTGCCGTCGGTTGTTTTAAGCAGTCCCTGGGCTATTACGCCGAGCAGTGATTCTGAAACCGCACGCCGAACACTGTCCTGTTCACTGGGGGGATACATGCCCAGCACCCGTTCTACGGTTTTGACGGCGGAGTTTGTGTGCAAGGTGCCAAACACCAAGTGGCCTGTCTGGGAGGCCTCGATGGCTGTGGCCAGGGTCTCTTGATCGCGTATCTCCCCAATCAGTATTACATCGGGGTCCTCCCGAAGGGCTGCCCGCAGGGCGTTGTGGAACACCTTGGTGTGCTGGCCAACCTCCCGGTGTCGAATCAAAGATTGGCGACTTTCGTGTACGAATTCGACCGGATCTTCGATGGTGAGAATATGGCGGCACATGTTGCGATTGATCCAGTCGATCATCGCGGCAAGGGTGGTGCTCTTGCCGGAGCCGGTGGGGCCCGTAACCAGGATCATTCCCTTGGGCCGGGCCGCGAGCTCCTTGAGCACTGGCGGCAGGTTTAGATCTTCCATGGTGGCGATCTTTTGGGGGATCAGCCGCAGCACCATCGCCGGACCCCGCAACGAATCCAACAGGTTGATGCGCACTCGCACAAAGGAAAAGGCGTGGGAGCCGTCGAATTCCTTGTCGCGTTGGAAGGCGTCGATTTCAACGGGGCTGAGCATCTCTCTCATCCAGCCGCTGAAGGTGGCCGCATCAGTCACGGGCCAACCGGTGCCAGCCATCTCCCCCCGGGCCCGGAAGCGGGGTTCCTCTCCAACTCCCAGGTGCACGTCGGAGTAGCCCCTTTCGTTGGCGATGCGCACGATGCCTTCGAGGCTGTCGGGCTGGCTGCCGTTATCTACCCGGGTGGGGGCAGTTCCAATGTCTGGGGTGGGGGCAGGGGGCGCCGCTGCTGGAGCTGGGGGGAAAGGTCACG
>NZ_JAGQDB010000060.1:0-15817 GCF_024346495.1 Cyanobium sp. A1C-AMD
TGGAGGTGACCCAGTCGCAAAACTGGTTCCACGCAGAAGCGCCTTGGCGCTGCTGAATAGTGGTTGTCATGAGAACGGTTCAGGGAAGGGCTTACCTGACAGATGCCGGATGGCTTTGCAGGAAAGCAGTAAGTAGATGCGGGGCGGCAAACCGCTCGCTCATCTGAACTTAACACCAATTCACATCTTGCGGCCAACTTGGAGGATGAATTGGGCCGCACCAGGGCTGATGGCACCGACAAGCCCGGCTGATCACCCCCTAACCGGGGTCGCTCCTGCGTCACCCCAGGAAAGAGCTCAACAAGATCCGCCACCGGGACCCAGGTGCCGCGGAGGTGCTCATTCACCCAACAGGTGGCATCGGCTGCCGCAGCGCTGCTCGGCCATTCCACTGGCAGCCCTCCCTGCGATGCCCCCTTTCGTCGTGCGGGGCAACCCGCTGGAGGCCAGTGCTTGATCTGGCGCACCTTGGTGTGCGTGGATGGACATTCTTGGGTAGCCGCACCGCAAGGTGGGGCCAGCAAAGCCGATGACACCTGAGCTCGCAAACTGCGTACTTGAGGGACTCCTGCTGCTCCATGAGGAGCTGTCACAGGATCCTGAGTCGCCTTGGTACGTAGGCACACCAGATCAGACGCAGGTGCTGCATGACGAACTCTGGATCTTGGCTGGAGAGCTCTACCCCCGCTCCAGCGCTGCCTTGGTAGATGGCTGGTACCGAGCTGGTCGCTCGTCGTTATTGCCGGTGAACTGCACTGGCGAGCTGTTCAGCAGCCGGCACCTCCAGCTGGTGGGTTGATTAGGTCTGCTCACGCCGAGGGTGATGCAGCAACTAAAAACTGAGGCTTTGAGCCGCTAGTTTGAGTAGCTAGGAGTAAGAGCAAGGAGCGGCGGATAGGGCAGCTCCCTCTGTGACGATTCTTGTTCGTAATCCACGATCAACGGAAATTCCTCCTATTAATTCCCCCGTCTTGCGGCGCTTGGTGTGTCTTGACCCCAGAACGTCGCACCCATCCCATCCGAATACTGATCGCCGATGACGAGGTGAACATCAGGCGCATATTGGAAACGCGGCTGCGTCTAGCTGGCTTTGAGGTGGCTGCGGCAGTGAATGGGATGCAGGCGCTTGAACTCTTCCGCAGCTTTGAGCCGGATGCACTTGTTCTTGACGTGATGATGCCAGAGCTTGATGGTTTCGCTGTGACCGAGCGGATCCGAGCTCAATCAGAAGTGCCGATTATTTTGCTCACTTCTTTGAGTGATGTAGGCGACCGCCTCACTGGACTAAAGCTTGGCGCCGATGACTACATACTCAAGCCGTTTAGCCCTAAAGAGCTTGAGCTACGTATTCGCTGTGTGCTGAGAAGAAGCTCTCCATTGCTTCTCAGCGGCAAGCAAATAAATAATGGCGCTGACCGAAAGCCTGCAAGCAGTCATTGGCTGATCGTAGGGAATTTCAGGGTTGATCTAACGCGCCGCAAAGCCTATCGCGGTGATGAGCGCATCCGTCTAACGGGAATGGAATTCAGCCTGCTAGAGCTATTGATTAACAGAGCGGGTGAGCCAGTCAGCCGGCTGGACATCCTCGAGCAGGTTTGGGGGTATAGGCCCACGAGCTCTAATGACAGTCGAGTAGTAGACGTTCACATATCACGACTGCGAGCAAAAGTGGAGGAGGACGTAGAGGTTCCCGAGCTTATTCTTACAACGCGAGGCAAAGGCTACATGTTTCGGCGCTGCAGCCAGGAAGAAATATCTCTCAAAATATGAGCCCATGCTCGTGATCTCTCCATAAAGCAGTCAGGACTGGCCCCGGCAGCACCCCCTAAAGTCAACGTATAAGGCCAAGATATTTCCAGAGGTCTTGCTGCAAGCGGCGATGCAAAGGTGTGACATTGACCATGTTTTTTGGAGGTGAATTCAGGTCAATTCCAGACTTTTCTGCCTCCTTGCGAACCTGCCTCAAGACAGGTATCAGCAGCAAGGCCGTCACAAGCGACATAAGCAGCAGCGCCGGAAGAAAGCTGATGGTCATGGCAACAAAAACGGTCCCGGCCAGCATTTGACTGGCCAGCACCAGCCACTTCGGTTTGCTTTTGCCGGATAGCTGTTTCATGGTCTCATCTTGATAGCGCTTCCGGTTCACCGGGCCCCTGCTTTGGTCCGCGAAACAATCCATCTAGGTAGTGCTTGACCACTGCGGGCTGGATCAGCCTGTACTGATCCCATTGCGGGTGATCAACGATGAATACTGCTATCGCATCTGGAATCCCAGTCATCAAGACGCCAACACAGAGCACCCTCCCGTCAGAGCAGTATCCCGCTGCGGAACTAGCGGAAGTGACCGCAAGACACTTGTGGCTGTCTTGGTTTTTGTTCATCGTGAACGCTTGCGGGCCTAATCCTTTGCCTCTGCTATGCCGCTGTCAAGCTCCGCTGCATTTTCCCAGGGCCAGGACCACAGCGCTTGCATTTTAGCGAGTCTCGCCTGAATCGCCTGTGTAATCCCCGCTGGCCGCAGAGCCCAGCAGCAAGGGCACACTCGTCTACAGGCTGGATGGCACCACGCTCGTGATCCTCGCCTGGCCGCGATCAATACCGCTGAGGCCAGCTGAGGGAGGGTAAGACAAGACTCGAGGAGGTGAGTCCCTACGACATGCTGGCGGTGTGCACTACCCCAGTGATGCGGAGGCCAGTCAGAGGCTGGCCCTAGCGATCAGCAGGGATGTGATCAAATCCCCCGAATGGAGAAGCTTCAAACCACAACTAGCCGATGAACTTTAGCGGTTGTTGGTTGCTCCCCCAGCTGGCCTGCCATTGCTTTCCGATTGATGGCTTGGCAGCATCATTTGGGGCGGCGGTGGTCGCTGATATGCGTGGCAATCCTGCCGATTGCGATGGTGATGCCAGTTCAGGCTTTACCCCAACTAGTGGTGTTATTACGGCATGGTCACAAGTACAGCCCAGCTAACCAGGAGTGCAACTACAACCTTTAATGAATGGGGCTAGTTGATGGCCTCCAATTGGACACATGCTGATGGCGTGTGTCGTGCCAGAGGGGCCCTTGCATTTGGCTAGCTACAGCTTTCATGACAGATCAGGAAAGAATGCCAGAAGTTATCAAACACTCGTTCCTCTGGCTGTGTTCACGGGGCGGAATATTCGGGTCTTCCCCAATGCCGCAGAGCGCTCTGAAAAGATTGTTCGGGAGCTGGTGGTAGCTCCCGAGTTTGAGGGCGGCACGGTGGTGATGGCCTGGGAGCATCGGCATCTGCCAGAGCTGGCTCGGGGATTGGGCTGGTCACGGATGCCGAGGATCAGGGACGACGACTTTGACGGCCTGTGGCTGCTGCGGTATTCGGGGCAGCAAGGGGAGCCTGCCGTGAGCCAGTTTTCCCTGGCTGAGTTGCGACGCCAGGATTGCTTCAGGGCATCGAGCCCAGCCGGCCATCCGTTACAGCATCTTTCCGGGCAATTGCTGTTGCCCTTGAACAAGACATCGGGGGGTGCGTTGAGCAACCGTGAGTCGATCGGCCATCAAGGATCAAATGGCGTCGATGTCGATACCTGTGGTTTCGATCCGGTAGATCCAGGTGATGACCGCACCCACCAGGGAAGTGATTGCCAGGAGGGGGAGCAGTCGCTCGGTGCCCCACTCGGCCAAGAGGGTGGGAAAGAGAAAGGCTGTCAGTACTGCGCCAGCTTTGCCGATGGCGGCCGCTAAGCCAGCGCCAAGTCCACGCACCCTGGTTGGAAACACCTCGCCGGCCAGCAAATAGGTCTGGGAATTCGGCCCCAGGTTGGTCATGAATTGGAACAGCACGAAGCCCGCCACGATCACCACCACATTGGTGTGGTTACCCAGATTGCCGAGTGCTGCGATGAGTAGGCCTGCAGCGCAGCCCACAAAGCCCAGAATCTGCAGCGGGATCCGTCCCCAGCGATCAGCCAAGGCGATTGCACAGGCGATTCCTACTAGAAATCCGACATCAACCAGTGCGGTTCCGCGAGCGCCTAGTAGGTCGTTGTGAATGATGGCCGCAACGGTGTGTTCCTTGGCCTCAGCACCGAAGGCAGCGGCGATGATCACCGGCGTAAAAATGCCAATGCCGTAAGTGGAGAGGTCCTGGAGAAACCAGGGCACTGAAGCCAGGATTGTGGCGCGCTGCAACTTGCCTGTGAACAGCTGACGCCAGTCGGTGCTGCGTTCGATGTGCCCTTCTTCGGCGATCTCGAGATCGAGCAGATCAACGTCTTTGCGGCCCAGTAATTTGCGTAGCTGTTTTTCCGCTTTTTTGACGTTGCCTTTACTCACCAGCCAGTGGCTGCTCTCAGGCAGGAACAAGCGCCCCCACACCACAAGCAGCACCGGCACTACCGGGATGAGATAAAAAATGCGCCAGGTGCTTAGTTCGGGTTTGCTGTCCAGCACCACCGCGGCGATCGCAGTGCCCAGAACGGCTCCTAGCGCTTGGAAGCTGAAGGCTCCCAGCACCAGCCGGCCTCGCACCGATGCTGGGATGCTTTCAGAGATCACCAGGTGAGCTGTTGGGTAGTCGGCGCCAAGGGCAACACCGATCACAAACAGCGCGGCCACGAGGGTGTGGGCGCTGGGGCTGAAGGCTGCGGCGATCAGTGCCCCCGCCAGAAGCACCATTTCACCGATGAAAACAGGCTTGCGGCCAAAGCGATCTGCCAACCCACCCAGGCAGAGGGCTCCGATCAGAATGCCCGCCAAGGTGGCGGCGGTGACCAAACCCTTGTCGGCGCTGGTCATCGCGAACTCGCTATCGATGAGGGGCAGGGCGATACCCCCCATGAAGACGATCAATCCCTCAAAGAATTTGCCAGCGGTGGCGAGGCTCCATACCAGCCATTGCATGCTCGAAAGCGGCGGGCCGCTCAAGCGGACCCCCCCTTCCCAGCTGGGCACTTCCTCGATGTAGGCCTGAACGCTGCGCTTTCCCATTGCGGGTGAGGCTGTGGATCAACTCGGCCCAGGCTGCATCTAGTGGGCAGGGTTGTGGTTAAGAAATCGCCCTTACTTAGCAGTTCTGTTCCGATCGCGGTTGATGGCCCCCATGAGAGACGTTGACCAGCCCTTCATCCGAAAATTGGAGCCCGATGACCTTTATGCCGCGGCTGAATGCCAAGAGCTTGCGAACGGTGAGCTTGGAGTGGATTCCAGCGACGGTGTCGCCGCGGGAGCGTTTGCGTCGGTGTTGGCGGACTAAATCCAGGTGCCGATGTTGAGTCCCACATGGGCTAGCGATCCCAATCCGAGCTGCTTACCCCGAGGGAGCAGCGATCAGTGGTTGATTGTTCAGCCGTCGGATCGCCACCACTCCTGGCCGGGGAGGCCGGCCAGGCACGCCTGAGGGCCAGTTAGAGCCGAGCGGCACCCAGCGCAGCTGCTCGAAGCGTTGACCGTTTCGATCGACCAGCCTGTGGGCTTGGGCTTCCACCTCCTTGCCTTGGCGCACACCCTGGCCCTCGCCTGGGTGCTGCACCGCCAGAAACAGCGTGCGGCCCTCGCTATCGAAGCAGGGCCCGCAAAGCTCACACCCCACCGGACCGATCGCAAAGCAGAGGGCCTGTCCCGCCATTGCACCTTCGCGTGGCAGCAGCCAGCAGCTGTTGTTGCCGAACACATCGAGGTCCGCATCCCCAGAGCGATCGGTCACCAGCCAGAGGTTGCCGGATGGGTCGAAGGCGAGGTTGTCGGGATGGCTAAAACCGAGCCCGCCCTCCCAGGGCAGGCCGCCAGCGGCCACCATCCGCCAACGGAAGCGGGCGCCTCGGCCAGCGCCGCCATCGCTCAGGCGCATCACCCAACCGTGGGGCCAGAGGGATTCGCCTTTGGGGCCGCGGAAGACCGCCGGATCACTGCAGCCGCTGTCATCACGGCCTGCCGCCGTGAAAGCGATCAGCAGGTCGCCGTTGATCGGGTCGATATCGGTGTCTTCTGGCCTGGGGCAGGCGGTGGCACCAGCAGCGTTGGCGGCTAGATGGGCATCAATCAAGATCGCCCCCTGTTGCCGCAGCTGCGCCTGCACGTCATCGCCGCCCAACGGGTAAAGATCGCCAAGTTTTTTGTAGCGGCTGCAGTAGGCCTGCAGTGCGGAATCGCTGCTGAGCGCTTCACTGCCGCTGCGCTGGCGATCGCTGTGGGGCAACACGAGCGGTTGCTCCCAGCCAAAGCGCTCGTAATGACTGGGGGGTTGCGGCTGCACCGCCGTAGTGGCCTCCAGGGCAATCCAGGTGCCGCTGCCTTCTGCGTTGAAACGGGCCACCTCCAGGCGCCCGGCTGCAAACAGCCGCGAATTGGTGCGATCGAGCGGGTCTTGCACGAGCCCCTCGCTGACAAAGCGGTAAAAGTGCCCGCCATGGCGATCGCAACCCGAATACACCACCAGCGGCTCCCCGGACCGCGCCACAACGGCAACGGCTTCGTGGCGAAAGCGGCCCAGAAGACTGTGCTTAACCGCGGGTTTGCTTGGCTCGCGGGGGTCGAATTCCACCATCCAGCCGTACTTATTGCCGGCAAGCCCGAAGGGATTGCCGAGCCCGTCGAGGCGTGAACCATCCCAGCGGAACGGCCGCTTCTCAGGGGAAGCCGCCGAGCCATCGGCATAGACGGCCTCGGGTACCTGCGACTGAAAGTTTTCCTCAGCGCTCAGCACAGTGCCCCAGGGGGTGGTGCCGCCAGCGCAATTGGCAAAGGTGCCGATGATCCGATCACCCAGGCCGTCGCGGTAGCCAAGCGGCTGGCTGTGGCGGAACACCGCCGCCGCCGGACCGCTGCAGCGCAGTGCCTGCTCCTGCTGGCTGAGCCCGCTGAGCCCATCGATGCGCCGCTCATAGCGACTGCCGCCCAGGCGGCGCCAGCCTGAGCTCCCCTGCTCAAGCTCGAGCACGCCGATGCCGAGATCAGCCATGGCAGCACGGGCCACGGCCTCGATCAGCGAACGCAGCGGGTCGCTTGCACCCAGGCTGGCCACGTCCACGCTGCCGCCGCGGCTGGCCAGGGACTGCTGCAAAGGCTCCAGCGGCAGAGTGGTGCCCACGGCTTCTGAAAAACCTGCCGACCAGGTCTGCGGGCTGATGTATTCGAAGTTGATACTCAACAGGGCCTTCCCGCCAGGCAGGGCCTGAAATGCCAGGTAGTCGTTGTTGAAGCCAAAGCGACCCGTGGCGAGAAGATCCCCCCAGACAGCGATCAGCTCGGCGCGATAGCCCTCGGGAACCAGCAGTTTGTCGTCGACGTTGAACGTCCGATAGATGCGCCGTTGGTCTGCCGCACTCAGCCCGTCAGCAGGCAAGGGCAGAGGTGCACGCACGGGCACAAAGGGCAGGGCAGCATCCCCTGCCGTGCCGCGACTGCGCACCTCAAGCTGGGGCAGCAGCATGGCAGCGGCGCTGCTGCCAGCACCGATGCCCAGTAATTCGAGCAGCTGGCGGCGTTTGAGCGCGGAGCGATTCATTGCTGTTTCATTGCTGGGGTGGCGCTGAGCAGCCCGGCAGCTGGCGCGGCACCAGCCGGGCAAGGTGTGATCGTTGCAGGGGATTGAAGTTGTCGTCGGTCGCCAGCAGCAAGCTTGGCTGGCCATCGCCAAGGGGCGGAGCCGCCAGCAGCACTTCCCAGTTATCTGGAGCAAGACCGAGCTGCAGCAGATTCCAGCTGATCAGTGGAGCCACGGGGGGAGCGTCAGCGTTGCTGGTTGCGATGGTTGTGATGGCGCTGGCTGGATACAGCACCAGTCGCGCCTGCCACTGATCGGGTGCCGTAAACCGTCGCCACAAACCGAGCAGTCCCTGCTTGCTGGCCAGCAGATCGGTGAGCCCCCAGCCTCTAGGGGGCAGGGCCAAGGGGCGCAGCTCTGCAGGTTGCAGGGCGCCGCTGGCATCGGGCGCCCAGCGCAGCAGCCGTACGCGATCAGGTGGATCTTGCAGCAGGGGCTGTTCAGCCGCCATCAGCAAGGCCCCGTCTACAGGTGAACGGCTCAGGGACTCCGGGCCCCCATTGCTGCGCAGTCCACGCTTGGGTTGGAGGCGCCAATCTGGCGGCAGCTCCCGGCTACTCAAAAGCGAACCTGCGGCCATGTCGTAGCGGAGCAACGCAGCGGGTTGCGCAGGTTGCAGCCGCCCCTCAGTGGCTACCCAAAAGTGCTGGGCTTCAACCACCAGCCCTTCGCCGTCCATGGGCTGCGGCTGCTTCAGCGGTAGGGGTGGCAGCGGCACGAGACCCTTCAGTCCGCCGGCTCGGAAGCCACGCCAGCGGCTGATGCTGCCGCGGGGAGCATCGCTCAGCAGCCACAACTCATCAACTTCTGGGCGGTAGGCCCCGGCCGAGAAGCCACCCCCCTGGCTCGGCTCGATCAGCCGCTGCTCGACAACCTCCCAGCCGGCAGAGAGTGGACAGGGCAGGGCAATAGCGGTGGGTGCGTCCATGGCGAGTGCTCAGGTCGACGCGGATATTTGGGTGGGGGTGGGCTGGAACTGGAACGACATCATGCCGATCACTTTCACCACCCGAATTGGATCAAGTGAGGTTCAGGTTCAGCAGAGTTTCAGCTCTAGCAGAGCTACTGCTGTTTTGCCTGTTGCGCCTGCAGCGTGTCCCTGTGCTGAAAAGGCTTGTAGCCATGGCCTCGACACGAGAAAAGTGAGTTTGTGGATGGGGCTGGCATGGATCTCTGGGTGCTTCAAAAGCGACCGACCGGAATGGTCGAACCCTTTGAGCTGACGCGGTTGCGGGAGGAGGCTCGCGTTCTTGACATCCGCTTTGAGACCGTCGCACCAGAAGAAATCGATCTAATCGTTAGCCGCGGCGGCCGGCGATCAATTCGGCGCTGCGGCGCTGAGGTTCAACTCCCCGATGTCTTGCTGCCCCGCACTGGTAGTGGCACGGATTACTTCTCATTGGCGATCCTGCGCCAGCTGGAGCACCTGGGTGTGGCTGTGGTGAATCGCAGCAGCGCCATCGAGGCGGTCAAGGACAAGCTCTATGCGCACCAAATCCTCGCCCAGAGCAATTTGCCAATCCCACGCACCATGTTGGTGCGCTTTCCAGTCGATCCCCATCTGGTCGCCCAACAGATTGGGTTTCCCTGTGTCATCAAGCTGCTGGTTGGCTCTTATGGCGACGGGGTTGTGCTCAGCCGTGACCCAGCCAGCTTCCGTGACCTGATGGAGCTGGTCTCCGGGCTGGATCGCTCCCAGAGCCTGATCTTGCAGCAGTACATCGGTACAAGACCCGGAAAGGACCTGCGGGTCTGGGTAATTGGCGGCCAAGTTATTGGCGCAATGTTGCGCAGCAGCACCGATGGCAGTTTCAAGGCAAACATCAGTAGGGGTGGGGATGGGCAGGCATTTCCGCTTAACCCAGAGCTGAAGCGACTAGCGCGCGATTCAGCCGCCGCCTTGAACCTCGACATAGCTGGTGTCGACCTGCTGTTTGATGGCGATGGTTACAGCATCTGCGAGGTCAATAGCGCCCCAGGCTTTCAGGGATTTGAGGCAGCCACGGGCCTGAACGTGGCTCGCCTGGTGCTTGAGCACTGCAGATCAACAGTGCAGTTATTGCCGCCAGTGCATCCCCAACTGCAAGCCCTGAAGGCCGCGACCTGATTGCTTGCTACTGGCTTGTTGGGCTCTCAGTAGAGCAGTCCTGAGCTCGCAACGCTGCACCCTTACAACAATGCGCCGCAATGTGCCTCAGGGAACCTGGCAGCAGGCTCCAGTTCACGCGAGGTTGATCCCATCTTTGGTTTGAGTAGATGAGCTGGTCTGATTTGGAGCGGATGGTGGCCGATGCAGAAACCAGCCCGACGCTCCAGCAGGTCCTGCACCAGTGCCATAGCCGCCAGGAACTGCTGCACATCGCCCGCCAGCTGGGCTATCGGCTCACCAGATCTGACCTACAAAACGCCTGGCTGGAGCACCACAACGCAGCGGAAGCGCAAGGAGCCACTGGCGTGATCTAGCCACGGAGCGAGACTGGGCGCGGCAGTATGTAACGAAGTTGTTACATCACTCTCATGACAGTCGGGGAAGTCTTTCTGGAGTCCATCTCTAGTGGTGTGATCACGGAGCATGAGATCTCCTGGGTCGCCTCCCAGCAGGTTTCCTTTGCCCGCCACGAGGAAGCCTTGGCGCTTCGGTTGGGGCGCTTGGTCGACGAGGGGCAGATCAACCTTGGTTGCCGCCTGCCACGGCAGAGCGGCCGCTTGCGCCTGACACCGCAACAACTCGCATGACGTAAGACAAAACACTGCACTACTGGCGGAACATGCGCAGCGCCATGGCACGGCTCGCCATCGGCGTGGCCACCAATGCTGATGCAAGCCAGTACATCACCCACTGATTTCACAGAGGCTGAATGGGTTCCTTGCACCAAGACTTATCCCTTCGCATCACTACATAAGGGACATGCTCCGCAGATCCTTCAGCAACACAAATAGGCGCAGCGATGGGACCTATCCCAGCGGATGTCTGACTTCATGAGAGCCTCAAACTGGAGAGGCCCGGAGCAAGCCCACTGGGTCAAGTCCCCGGCGGAATGGGATCAAGCCACTGCTACTGCGTGGCAGCAGCTGCGAATTAATCGGAAAACATCAATACGCCGTATCCGAGGTGGTTTCCCAGCCAGAGTGGGCTTGCATAAGATCTACCCCGAGCTATGAAGCGCATCACCCGGTTCATCGCTACAGCCAGCCTGCTAACCCTCTTGGCCGCCTGCGGCGGTGAGGGAGGTAGAGAGAGGGAGAAAGAACAGGTAGATCGGGAGAAGCCGTCCCTTGGCGCATCCAAGGACGATGACGACAGTGAGACCAAGAAGGAGGAAAAGGAATCTCGCGAGGATGAGGATCGTGACGACAGTGATTAGCCACCTGCTCGATCACTCCGCACCTGAGTGGTGTCAAATCCCATCAGAGCTGTGATCTATTCCTAGCCGCTGAACCCTGGTGGAACTGAGATCGGTGCTGCTTGGCACCGTTCAGGTTCCTTCAAGCGGTGAGGTCTGACTTGGGCCAAGCCCCCGTTGGTCTTCCATGGCAGCTTGCTTAAAGCGATAGATCCATCTAGCTGTTATTTACTGCTACTTCACCGGTCCATCCGCGTCAGCGCTGCACCCCCCAGCGGCAAGCGAATAGATCAGCAGCTGGCTATAAAACGGCGGTTTGGGCTCCTTCTCTGGCCCTGGGGGCTCAGCCGATAAGGCTTGCCAGCGCGGATAGCCTCAGCTCACAGCTTCCCAATGCAAAACGCTCCGTGCAGAACTGGCAGCTGTGGGCCGTAGCGGCCGCCCTCTCCGCAGCAGTAACCGCTCTATTGATCAAGGTGGGCGTTCAGGGAGTGGATGCGGGGATGGCCACCCTGTTCCGCACCCTGGCCGTAGCGATTGTGCTGGCTCTGGTGCTGCTGGTCAGCGGCCGACTCGATTGGCAGGAGCTGCGCCATCTGCCCGCTCTCAGCCTGGGCGCTCTCGCCCTCTCCGGTCTGGCGACAGGTGTCTCGTGGTTCTGCTACAGCCGAGCCCTGCAGCTGGGGCCCGTGGCTGGGGTGGCGGCACTCGACAAGCTCAGTGTTGTGTTGATTGCCCTGCTGGCTCTGCTGCTGCTTGGTGAGCAGCTCGACCTCAAGGCCTGGTTCGGGGTGGTGCTGATGGCTATCGGCGCTGCTTTGGTTGCCTGGGTCTAGCGGCTCAGGCAGGGCGGATCGCGCTGAAACAAACCGTCTAGGTAAAGCCGGCTCACGGCCCGGTCCTTGCAGCCGCGCTGGAAAAGGAAGCCCGCAAGCGCTGCCTGCAGCAGGCGGTACTGGTCCCAGTTGGGATAGCTACTGATGAATTCCCGCATCGCCTGGTGCAGGTCCTCCGGAAACTCATTGACGACGCTCACGTGGACCGCGGCGGCGTCAAAGCAGCAAAACCAGTCCGACAAGGCCGTGTCTTTCTGTGAGAAGTAAGTCCTGAGCTGCCTTCCTGGCGGCTTGCTGCTCCGCTTGGGCTGGCCAAAACTCCCCGCTGCCGCCGGTCAAGAGGAGGGGGCTTTTCCCCAGCGGGGGCTGCACTGCTGGCGCGAGCAGCGGGGTCTGGAGCGTTCAGCCTGTGGAAAAGTCGCCGGTTATGGCGGGATACCGCTGAATTCGGGGGAAAACCCCATAGCTCAGCAGCCCTGATCGATTCGCCCACGCCCCTGCAGCAATACCAATCGGGTTTAGCGAAACAACAGCTCCTGCCTGATCCCCAACGCAGAACGGCCCAGGGCAAGACAGTGGCCGCCAAAGTGCTTAGTGCCACTTAAAAATCTATTTGAGAGTTTCTGCCATAGAAGGTTTGGGGAATACCGGCTGTGGCAAGCCAAGCCCCAGTCATACCAACGATTTCACTCTCTTAGCGCCTCAAAGCCAGTGACGGCGAGTGACAGGAAGGAGCGTTCACAATGGGCAAGCTCCCCAACCTGGGCTTTTCTCATGGCTGATCACGACGGACGAAAACTCAGCGTTCGGGAAATGATCAATGCTCACCTGTTCCCGCTTCTGGCCTTAGTCGCCACAGCGAGCTCAGTCTCGATTGCCCTATCGCTTGGCCCCATTGCTGGCCAGTCCTCCCGCTGGAACCAGTGCTTCGATGCTGGGTTGGCGTGGCTGGAGCGCACAAGTCCCCGCGTCAAAGGTGGCGACCGCACGGCCATTGCGGCCAACTTCTGCAATGGCGGCCTGCCCAACAAGCCTGCGCGCTAGAGACAAAGACGGTGCCAGTACATCAGATCTAGCGCCTTGTTGGATGGGCAGGCAGGCTTGGATCCCAAGAGTTGGAGCGGATACCTGATGTACTTCGTCGATTCAGGTGGGGCTCTGGCGTAGATGTCTAAGCACGTCGAGTGACAGATGCCATGGGCAGCTACCTGATACGACGCGACGACGGCATCAGCGACGGCATCGCCGGTCAGGTGTTCGACAGCTACGACGCGGCCTATGCGGTGGTTGAGCGTTACTACGCCGATATCTGCTGCTCAGACGATCGCGAGTACTACCGGATCGAGGTCTTAAGCGAGGAACTCCCTGGCTCCCCACAGCTCGCCCCCAATGGTCAAGCCATTCCGTGACCGCCTGGCGTGTCAAGTGCCGAGTTCACCTTCCTTGAGCACGACAGTGACCCGATGTCCTTGAATGAACCAATATCCCAACCTGAGCAGCCTTCTTGAAAAACACTTTCCTGGCCGCCGTCTTTGGAGGTGCCCTCACCCTTGCGGCGGTGCCCTCCTCAGCCAGTGAGTTGTGCGGGATCGGCTTCATCAGGGGCCCCTTGGGGAACTGTGTCGCGCGGGGTGTGGTTGCTGCACCCGTAGTTGCACCCGTTGTTGTTGCCCCAGTTGTCGTTGCCCCTCGTGCGGTAGTGGCCCCTGGTGCTGCTGCCGTGCGTGGCCCTAATGGTGGCGCTGCCGTCCGTGGCCCTGAGGGTGCGGCCGCCGTGCGTGGCCCTAATGGCGGGGCAGCCGTTCGCGGACCCGAAGGCCGCACCTACGTTCGCCGCTGAACGAGTGGATAGAGAACCACTGCGGCCCGGTGAACCTGGTAATCCAGCCGGGCTATCGCTTCGCGGTGGCGTACGGGTTGGGTTCAGCTCTGCAGCTGGATGTTCGGCGTGATCACCTGATAACCCCAGCCCCCGGCCTGGTTGTTGAAGGTCTGGTTGGTGAATAGGTCGGAGTAGATCGCACTCCAGTTGGAGATCCCGCCATCTCCCAGGCCCACGCTGATCACCTTGAGGTTGTCTGGACTGCCGCTTGCCGCTGCGGTGCGATCGAGGGCTGCATTGAGCTCCCGTTGGTTCTGGCCCCAGATGTCCACACCATTGGCCATGGGCACCTTGATCGGCGTGCCATTGCTCAAATAGCGCAGGCCAGACGAGGTGATTGGATCCCCGCCCAGATCTGCATCTGTGGGCAGGGCCACATTGACGCCGCTCCAGCCTTGGCCGAATTCGGGCCGGTTGTCCCACCAGGGGCGCCGCTCCGGACGCCCGTCGGTGAATAGACCCACGTACGTGAGGGTGTCGGTGGCCACCGAGGTGAGTTCGTCGTTCAGTAAGTCCTTGAGCCCCGTTAGCGCCCCCAGCATTTCCGTGCCGCTGTACCGGTTGCCGGGAGTGCCCGGGGCTGTGTAGGCGTCAAGGTTGCCGGGTGCAGGCAGGCCTCGCGCGATCCAATCGGCGCTGGTGCTGCTGCCGTATTGCTGGTCGGGTGTGGTCTTCGCCAGAACGTTGCTGGCCAGAGTGACACCCTCGGCTGTGCTGCTGCTGTTGATCACCGTTTTGGTGTGGGTGACCAGGTAGCTGAAGTCGATCGTGTGAATGGTGACTGTCTGGGCTGTTCTGTTGTCGAATGGATTGTCAATCAGCTCCCAGCCGAGGATTTCGGTGGCCAGGCTCTGGCTGTCGGTGAGTTGGACATCGCCATTGAAGCCGATTTGATCACCCTTCTTGAAGACGTAGCCAGCGTTGTTGAAGACAGGCTTGAGGCCGTAATAAAAGGCCAGCCGGTTCTGCGCCTCCAGACGGGTGACGCCTGTGGGGTCGAGCCCCTGCATGGAGGTGGAGTTGTCGAGAAGCAGAAACAGGTTGACGGGCCTCGCTTCGGTGACGGGAATGGGCGGTTCGGGCCCCACCGATGGGCTGTCGTAGTTGATGTACACCGTGGCTGGGTTGCTGGTGGCTCCCTGTTCGTCCTGGACGGTGTATTTGATCGGGGTTGGGCTTGCGGTTACACCTGTCTCGGGTGTGAAGGTGATGTCGCCATTGCCAGGATCCACGCTCCAGGTGCCCTGGCCGGGAACCACAAGCGGTTCGCCAGGATTCGCCGTTCCTTCAATCTTGATCGTGCTCGGCACCAGCCTGGAATCGATGTCGGTGTCGTTGGCGATCACGCGAATGGTGCCGCTCTGGCCGGAGGTAAACCGGCCGATGTAGTCATCACTGGTATTGGGGTTGTCGTTGGTTCCCTCAACCGTGACGGCGAGCACGGCAATGTCAGTGAGTCCACCGCTGTGATCCAGCACGGTGTAGTTGAAGAATTCGGTGAGCTGCTCACCCACGTTCAGTCGTTCCACCGTTAGGTCGCTGTTGTTCACCACGTAGGTGAAGCTGCCGTTGGCATTGATCAGCAGGCTGCCGTACTGCCCCTGAATGGCACTGCCAACGCTGCCGGCCGTGCCCGTACCTTCCACGGCACCGGTGCGGATGGCGGTGACCGTTCCCTTGCTGGGCAGCGGGGTGTCCTTGCTGTCCACATCGGTGTCGTTGGCCAGCACGTTGCCGCTGGCGTTGGCGCCGCCACTGCTGTTATTGATCCCCCCGGCCTCCTTGGCGATGCCGCTGTCGTCGCTGGCCACGGGGGCGTCGTTGCTGCCCCGGATCGTGATCGTCAGCACGGCGGTGTCGGTGAGGCCGCCGCCATCGCTCACGGTGTAATTGAACGACTCGCTGAGCAGGTCGCCCGGGTTTAGGGCCTCCACCGTGGGATTGGCGTTATCGATCAAGTAGCGGTAGTTGCCGTTGTTGTCGATCGTGAGGGAGCCGTAAAGCCCTTGAAGGGGGCTGCCAACTACCCCGGCGGTGCCGAGTCCTTCCGTGGCGCCCAGCCGGATGGCCGTGATCGTTCCGTTCAGTGAAGGGGTGTCGGAGCGATCCACATCGGTGTCGTTCGTCAGCACATTGCCGCTGGCGTCGGCGCCGGGTGTGCCATTGAGAGTGCCCCCAGCCTCGATGGCGGTGCCGGTGTCGTTGGCGCTGACCGGAGCATCATTGGCCCCC
>NZ_JAGQDB010000061.1:0-15299 GCF_024346495.1 Cyanobium sp. A1C-AMD
ACCTGCATTGAGCCCTGCAGGTGCCAGAGCCCCAGCGGTGCCTGGCCCATGGCCAGCACGGTGGCGCCATAGAGGGCGGCGGTGCGATCGGCGGGCTCCTGGGAGTAGAGGCGTAGCTGCAGATCGAGAAAGCGCCGCAGGCGCGGGTCGCCACCGCAGCCTGTGAGCGCCAGCAGATCTGCCACCGTGGCGCCGGCCAGCAGGCCGCTGGCCAGGTTGGCGGGCCGCAGGGCCGGCAGCAGCTGGCCCAGATCCCAGAGCGTGCGCGGTGGTAGCACCGGATCGCGGCCAGCGAAGGCCCAGTTGGCCCGGTGCAGGGCGGCGCACAGCTGCCAGAAGCGGCCGCTGCCGGGAAACTGCAGCTCCCGCTCGTCGGCCCAGCGCTCCGGATCGCGCCAGATCCGCACCGGCGGCTGGCCATCGGCTAGATCCACCACGCAGGCCGGATCCAGGGGGGTGGCCTGCGGCACCGCCATACCGAAGTGGGCCAGCAGGCGCTGGTGGCTGCCGCCCGGTTCCAGGCCTGCCACCTGGGTGGCGCCCACATCAAAGGTGTAGGGGCCGCGGCGGAAGGTGCCGGCGCAGCCGCCGCTCTGCTGGTGGGCTTCCAGCAGTTCCACCGTCAGGCCCTCCCGGGCCAGCAGGGCTGCGGCGGTGAGGCCGGCGATGCCGGCGCCCACCACCACCACATCGAGGCGCTTCTCCATGGCGCCATGCTGGCAACCAGGTGCGCGGGCGCGCGATGCAGGCCTGGGTAGAGCAGCAGCTCGGCTGCGCCGTGGTGGCCCAGACGCCTTTGGGGGGTGGTTGTATCCACCAGGCCTGGCGGCTGGAGTTGGCTGATGGTCGCAGCTTGTTTGCCAAGACCAACGCGGCCGCAGCCCTGCCCATGTTTGAGGCGGAGCTAAGCGGCCTGCAGCAGTTGGCACAGCATGCGCCTGCCGCGCTGGTGATTCCAGCGCCCCTGGCATGGGGAGTGGCCGGCGATCTCGCCGTGCTGCTGCTCAGCTGGCTGCAGTTGGCAGGCTCACCTGGCGCCGCAGCTGAAAGTGGTTGGTTTCAATGCGGCCAGGGCTTGGCCCAGCTGCACCGCAGCAGTGCCGGCTCGGCACCAGCCCAGGGCTACGGCGCGGCGGCAGACAACTTCATTGGATCAGCCCCCCAGCCCAACGGCTGGCGCTCCGATTGGGGGGTGTTTTTTGCGGAGTGCCGCTTGGCGCCCCAGCTGGCCTGGGCCGCTAGGCGGGGAGAGCCGCTGCGGGGAGCACGGGAGCTGCTGGAGCTGGTGCCGCTACGGCTAAGCGGCCATCACTGTGAGCCGGTGCTTGTGCACGGGGATCTCTGGTGCGGCAATGCGGGCCTGCTGACCAATGGCTTCAGCACAATTTTCGACCCCGCTTGCTACTGGGGGGATCGGGAGGTGGATATGGCGATGGCCCAGCTATTCGGCGGATTTCCGAAAGCTTTTTTTAGCGGTTACGAAGATGTCTGGCCGCTGGAGCCTGGGGCCAAGGCTCGGGTCGTCCTCTACAACCTGTATCACCTTTTGAATCACGCCAATCTGTTTGGCGGCGGCTGGGGGCGCCAGGCTCAAGCCAGCATTGATCAGCTGCTAGTTAATAGGAGCTGATTAGCCCAGATATTCCTTGCGGAGGTTCTGGACCTTGGCCACCACGGCACCACGCTTTTCGCTGGTGGTGAGGTTGTGCCAACTCCACTGGCCGACAACCACCAAGCCCAGCAGTTCCAGCAGGCCAGGAACCACGGGCAGAAGGTTTATTGCGTCGAGCACTCCTTTGATCAGGATCTGAGCAACGATCACAGCCAGAATCACCCCGCTGGCTTTGCCGATCCGTCCCATCTGGCTCCAGTCCACCTGGTCCAGGGTGCCGTTCACCTTGGCAAGAATTTCGCTGTAACGCTCACTGAAGCTGGCTTCGGCTGCACCGGAGGTGGCGTCAGTCTCCACTTCAGTGGCAGTGCCCTGCTCAACCGCGTCGGTGGTGTTATCGCTCATGGACCGGTTGGGAGGCGAATGTTTGGAATGATTCATAAGGTATCGGCGTGTTCTCCCAAGCGCCAGAGCAAATCAGGGCAGATCTGCACCTGCTCACCGTTTTGCGCCCCGTTCTGGCCAGCGCAGAACCGGAGGAGGGTTGTGCCCTGCTGCTTGGTGAACGCTTGGACTTCGACTGGCAACTGCGCCTGGTCTGGCCGTGTTGCAACGTCTGGCCCCAGCCTCAGCAACGCTGCCAGCGCTTTGCGATTGATCCAAGGGAGCAGCTGCAGGCGCAGAAGTGGGGCAGGGCTCAGGGGCTGGAGCTGCTGGGCTCGGCCCACAGCCACCCCACTAGTGGGGCCGTGCCTTCTGGCACCGATCGCAGTCTGTGTGGGATATCCACTTTGATGGTGATCCTCGGGGCCCCAACCCTTGGTGGGGAGTTGGTTGCCTGGTGGCTGCCGGAAGCTCCGGCCGCGCCCCTGCGCCTGCCATGGAGAATGGTGTCCTGATCCAAGAGGCCATGCTTCCTCCCGACACCAGCGGCGTCCAGCTCAGCCCCGATGAGGTGGCTCGCTTTGCCCGGCACCTGATCCTGCCAGAGGTGGGTATGGAGGGGCAAAAGCGGCTCAAGGCTGCTTCTGTTCTGTGCGTGGGCACCGGTGGGCTGGGCTCGCCCCTGCTTCTTTATCTAGCGGCTGCCGGCGTAGGCCGGCTCGGCATCGTCGATTTCGATGTGGTCGACCACTCCAACCTCCAGCGCCAGGTGATCCATGGCACCAGCTGGGTTGGCAAGCCCAAGATTGAATCGGCCAAGGCCCGCATCCTGGAGATCAATCCCCACTGCCAGGTGGATCTCTACGAGACCGCCCTCACCAGCGAAAATGCCCTGGAGATCATTTCCGGCTACGACCTGGTCTGCGACGGCACTGATAACTTCCCCACCCGCTACCTGGTGAACGACGCCTGCGTGCTGCTGGGTAAGCCAAATGTCTACGGCTCGATCTTCCGCTTTGAAGGTCAGGCCACGGTGTTCAACCTGGATGCCGAGAGCCCGAACTACCGCGACCTGTTCCCCGAACCGCCGCCGCCGGGCATGGTGCCCTCTTGCGCCGAGGGCGGCGTGGTTGGGGTGCTGCCCGGAATCATCGGTGTCATCCAGGCCACCGAGGCGGTGAAGATCATCACCGGCATCGGCACCACCCTCAGCGGCCGGCTGCTCCTGTTCGATGCCCTGGCGATGAAGTTCCGCGAGCTGAAGTTGCGGCCCAATCCCGAGCGCCCCGTGATCGACAAACTTATTGACTATCAAGAGTTTTGCGGCGTTGGCGGCACCGCACCTGGCCAGGAGGAGGCCGGTGCGGTGGAGAGCATCTCAGTGCAAGAGCTCAAGGCCCTGCTCGATGTCGATACCAGCGACATGGTGTTGATTGATGTGCGCAATCCGCCCGAGGCTGAGATTGCTGTGATTCCTGGCGCAGTGCTGATCCCCTTGGATCAAATTGAAAACGGCACCGCCATCGAGCGGATCAAGCAGCTGGCTGCTGGGAAGCAGCTCTATGCCCACTGCAAGCTGGGCGGCCGTAGTGCCAAAGCCCTGATTGCCCTAAAGCGTGCCGGGGTGGAAGGGATCAATGTGCAAGGCGGCATTGATGCCTGGAGCCAGGAGATTGATTCGAGCCTGCCGCGCTATTAAACGGGAGCCGAATGGGAAATGATGCAGCGATTCTCTATTATTTGCTTCTGAGGGTGTAAAGGCTTTGGACGCACTTAAAACCTACGTTTCTCAGGGAGCGGTAAGTAGTCAGATTGATCGCATGCTTGCGGGGGAGAGGATTCTTTTCTGTTGCTACAGCAGGCTGATGGCAGCCTTATGGGTTCGCTCTGAGCGGGGTAGGCATTCGGGGTCCGAGTTGATGCCTGGTCATTTGATTGGTTCCTGTACGACATTTAGTGAGGGGCTCGAGCTATGTCTTTGCAAGGATCCAACCTTGCTCATTGTCACCCAGCTACTCGAGGAAGGCTCTGGCATGGATTTGGTGAATGCCGCCAAGGAGGCTAGCCCCCATCTGCGCACGGTGCTCTTTTTGCAGCATAGCAATTTGCCGCTATTTCAAGAGGCGATCAAAACCCATAGCGATGGGATTGTCTTGGAGTCGGAAATGGGGTCCGGCCACGTAATCGCGGCCATCAAGAAAGTAGTCAATGGCGGGATGTATCTCGAGCCCCTTATTGCGCAAGAGTTGGCAGGCAGTAGTCCTGATCATAATCCTGGCCTCACGCCGCGGGAGCTGGAGGTGATGAAGTATGTGGTTTGCGGCTTGAATGATCGTGAGATCGGTCAGGCTGTCTTTCTGGCCACTGATACTATTAAATATCACCTTAAGCAGGTATTCGCGAAACTTGGTGTCCATAACCGGACTCGTGCAGCTATCTGCCTTGTGCTGATGGGGTTGGTGCCACCCCCTAAGCCCCTGTTCCCTTAGGGGCAGGCTTTGGCTCTGTTGGTTGATAGATGGTTCTCGTTTGAAGCTCTTCGCAAAAGAGGCTGTATTGGATAACTGCTTGCATAGATTCGAGTTATTTTATTCTTGGTTTGCCTGAGCTGGTTGGCGTCGTTAGTAGTCGACGCCGCGCTTGAGGTCCACGCCGCGCTCGGCGTAGTGCTTATGGCACACCATCTCGGAGTGCACCGAAGCCAGGTCGAAATAGGCAGGGCGGTTCTTACAGCGGCCGGTGAGGATTACTTCCGTTTCGGCGGGCTTGCGTAGCAGGGTTTGCACGATCGGTTCCACCGGCAGCAGCTCCAGATCCACTGTCGGGTTGATCTCATCGAGGATCACCGTTTTGTATAGGCCGCTAGAGATAGCGGCCCGGGCGATCTCCCAAGCACGCTCGGCTTCCACGTAGTCGATCGGCTGCTGCTGGCCACGCCACACGATTGCATCGCGACCTGAGCGCAGGTGATCCACCAGGTGGGGATAGCTCTCGCGAAGAGCGGCTATGGCGGCATCTTCGGTATAGCCAGCGCCACCTTTGAGCCACTGCAGAATCAGCACCCGGTGGCTTTTGTCCTGGCTGATGCCACGGCCGATCGCCTGCAGCCCCTTGCCCAGGGCACTGGTGGATTTCCCCTTGCCTTCACCGGTGTAAATCTCGACGCCTTCAAGGCCGCCGGGGCCCTGGTGGGCGCGCATTTCCGAGTGCAGGTCTGCCAGTTGCACCAGCTGGCGGGGCGCACCGCGACCTGTGCAGATCACCTCCATGCCGTCGGGTTTGGCCGCCAGGGTGCGGGCTACATCTTCGACATCAAGCAGGCCCAGATCAAGCACCGGGTTGAGCTCGTCGAGCACCACCACCGAGTAGAGGTCGCTGGCGATGGCCCCTTTGGCAATGTCCCAGCCCCGCTGGGCCTCCTGCCGGTCGAAGCGGGTGGCTTCCTCGGCGCTGAAAAAGTCTCCCCTGCCGGTGCGCACCTGGTCGATCAGATGGGGAAAGCCCTGTTGCAGGGCTTCGATGGCGGCGTCTTCGTCGTAGGCCCGGCCAGGCCCCTTGAGAAAGCGCAGCAGCAGCACCCGGGTGCGTTTTTGCTCGCAGATACCAAGGCCGATGGTGCGCAGAACCACCCCTAGGGCCGCCTGGCTTTTGCCCTTGCCATCGCCGTCATAGACGTGCAGCTGGCCATGGGAGCGCTCATCGCTGCCGGCCGCCGTACGGATGCCGATACCCCGGCCCGTTCCTCGTTGCGGCGTCTGGGTGCTGCTCATATTGCGATGCTACCGGCGTCATTGGGGTGGGGGTTGCCAAGATCTGGGCAGGAGTTTGGTGGCGATGCTGTTTTCCCCGTTGGAGCTGTTGCCGCCGCCGCTGGAGCTGGCGCTGGCTTCGCTGCGTCAGCAGTTGGCGTGCCTAGATCGGCTGGTGCTGGCCTATTCCGGTGGCGTTGATAGTTCCCTAGTAGCTGCCCTCGCCGTAGAGCAACGCGGCGAGGCGGCTTTGGCGATTACGGGTGTGTCTCCGGCCCTAGCCCCCCACCTGCGGGCGGAGGCGGCGGAGCAGGCTCGTTGGCTGCGGATCACCCACCGGGAGATCGCTACGGCGGAGCTGGCAGATCCTGCCTACGCCAGTAATCCTGACCAGCGCTGCTACGCCTGCAAGCGGGAGCTGCACCGGCTGCTGGCGCCGATCGCGGCCGCGGCGGCAGGGGCGACCGTGCTCGATGGCGTCAATGCCGAGGATCTAGATGATCATCGGCCCGGCATTCGGGCCGCAAAGGAATTCGGAGTGCGTTCGCCCCTGGCCGAGGTGGGCCTTAACAAGGCCGGCGTACGCCAAATTTCTCGGTCCCTGGGATTGCCCTGGTGGGACAAGCCGGCCCAGCCGTGTCTGGCTTCGCGCTTTCCCTACGGCGAACCGATCACGGCGGAGCGGCTGGAGCGGGTGGCTGCAGCGGAAGCCTGGTTGTTGGCAAGAGGATGGCCCCAGGTGCGCGTGCGCTCCCAGGGCCAGACGGCTCGGATTGAACTGCCTCCCGCCCAATTGGATCGCGCCCTGGGTTTGTGGGCCAAGCCCGAAACCAGGCAGGCGCTGGTGGCGGCCTTCCTGGAGATGGGCTTTAGCGCCGTTGGGCTGGATCTGGAGGGGCTGGTGAGCGGCAAGCTCAACCGGGAACTGGGCTCAGCCAACCGGTGATTAGCCGGCTGAGATCAGAGGGTCACCGCGGCGGTGAACCCATGCTCCTGCAACGGATCACGCGGGCTCTCAGCAATCGACGGCGGTGTCTCGCGGCGGAAGCTGGTGAGCTTGTGGTCGTTGGCTGAAAGCTCGGCGGCGAGTACCGCACAGGCTTTTTCCGGCATCGTGTGATCACCGCAGGTGAACACATCAACCGCCGCGTAGCCCGATTCCGGCCAAGTGTGAATCGAGATATGGGATTCGGCCAGCAAGGCCAATCCCGTAACCCCTTGGGGTTCGAATCGGTGGGTGATCAGGTTGAGGAGGGTGGCACCGGCACGCTTCGCTGCTGCGGTGATGGTGTCCCTCAGGAAGGCTTCGTCGTCGAGCTTGGCGCTGTCGCAGCCATAAAGCTCAAGGATGCAGTGTTTTCCGACCGTTTCGGAAATCTGGTGAGGCAGGGGAGAGGCTGCGGTGGTAGCAGCAGGGGCCTCGGTCCATCCCGGGTTCGGGTGGAGGCAGGGCAGGGTCTGGGTCATCGAATCCGACCAAACAAGCAATTAACCATACGCTGTCAGCCGGGTGCTTGGGTCTAGCTGTCCAAGTCAGTTGGCAACTTCGGATCGAGCTTGCCGGCGCGCATCCGCACCACCTGGCTTTCGGCCTGCCAGCCCCCACTGAAGGCTCCCAGGTGGGTGGCACTCACCAGGCACTGGTGACCTTCGCCCACCGCCTCGAGCAGCAATTGTTGCCGCTCCGGGTCTAGTTCGGCGAGCACGTCGTCGAGGAGCAGCAGGGGTGGCTCCCCCAGGACGGAGCCCACAAGCTCGAGCTCAGCCAGCTTGAGGGCCAGTACCAGGGTGCGTTGCTGGCCAGCCGAGCCGTAGCGGCGGGCCGGTTGGCCGGCCAAGGCCAGCTCTAGCTCGTCCCGGTGGGGCCCCACCGTGCATTGGCCCAGCCGCAGTTCCTCCTGGCGTTGAAGCTGTAGCTGCTCAAGCAGGGACTGACGCCAAGGCTCCTCAGCCTCCTCTCCCGCCAAGACAGTGCCGCTTTGGTAATTCAGTTGCAGCTGTTCACGGCCGCCGCTGAGCCGCTCCTGCCAGGCTGCGGCCAGGGGCTCGAGGCGCCGGATCGCTCGGAAGCGGCGCCGGTGTAAGCGGGTGCCGATCACGGCCATTTGCAGATCAAAGGTGTCGAGTAGGGCCAGCAGGCTGGTTCCCCCCAGGCCGCGCCGCAGCAATTGGCTGCGCTGGCGTAGCAGCCGGCCGTAGCGACTCAGCAGGTCGCCGTAGAGAGGCTCGAGCTGCAGCACCACCCGGTCGAGCCACTGACGCCGGCCAGCGGGCTCGCCCCGCACCAGCTCGAGGTCGAGGGCGCTGAAGCCCACGCAGCGCAGCGAACCCAGCAGGTCAAGCTGGCGCTCCAGCTGCTTGCCGTTGCGCTGGGCCTGCCTGCCGGCACTTCGGCGCAGCTCCAGCTGCAGCTGGTCCCCGCCGCTGGTGAGGGCGCGCACCTGGCCGCTGGCCTCGCCGTGCTGGATCAAATCACGATCGCTACTGGTGCGGTGGGATCGCAGGCAGCCAAGTAATTCCACCGCTTCCAGCAGGTTGGATTTGCCCTCGCCATTGGCCCCGACCACCAGCAGCCGGGGAGCCTCCAGGCTCAGCTCCAGCCGACTGATATTGCGGAAACGCAGCAGCTCCAGGCGATGCAGCCGGATGGGTCTGATGCGGTGTGCGGTTAAGGTAAGCCAGGCAGGGTGCCATTAAGGGCATGTAGCTCAGTTGGATAGAGCATCAGATTCCGGTTCTGAGGGTCGGGGGTTCGAGTCCCTCCATGCTCGTCACCCAACCGCATCCCGCCCCACCTCTCCCCACCGCCGAGGCAGTCAAGGCCCAGGCGGTGGGGTTTTTGCTTAGGAACTGTGGTTTGCGGCCCAAGCCCAGCTTGAAATCAACTATCTAGCTTGAAATCAATTCTCCAGCTTGAGCCCCATGGCGCGGATGCCCCCCGGATCCACGGCAAACCCGTAGCGCTCCAGGGCAGCAAGGGCCTGGGGCGGGGCTGAAAGCGAAATACTGCACCCCGCCAGCTCCCGGCGCAATCGGCCCAAGGCGGCATGGACAAGCACCGCCAGGATCTCTGCCTCAGCTGGATCGGCAGGATCGGCGCAAAGGTCCCAGAGGTTGGCATTGAGGGCGAGGTCGCTGGTAGCTCTGACAAAACCCACCAGCTGGCCATCGGGGCCCGCCACGCCCAAGTGCCAAACGCTTAGCTCCAGCACCCGCTGCCAGCGCTCAGGCTGCCGGGGCTGATCACCCGCTGCCACCAGCAGCCTGTTGAGCGCTTCGGCACTGGGCAGCAGGCCATCGGCCAGCAGGTGATAACCATCCCTCAGTTGTGGGGCTTGGGGCTGGCTGCGGAACGGGATCAAAAGGGAGTCCAGAGCTGGGCTTATCTAGGTAGGGGCTGAAGGGAATGGACTCAGCCGGTGTTGCGCATGCCCGCCGCGATGCCGTTGATGGTGAGCAGGGCGCCTCGCAGCAGTTCACTGCGGCTATAGGTGCGCCCATCGTCGCTGCTGCTGGCGCTCGTTTCACTCATCGGTGGTTGGCGGTTTTGGTCGCGCAGGCGTCTGAGCAGGGCCACCTGCAGGAAGCCGAGCGGAATGATCGTGCGGTTGCGTAGATCCACCGAGAGCTGCAAGGCAGGATCGCCATCCAGCAGTCGGCTGTGGCCGGTGATCGCCAGCACCAGATCGCGGGTAAGGCCAAATTCGGCAGCGATCGACTGGAAGATTGCTTCAAAGGCCTCGCGGTTTTCGCTGCGGCCCAGGGCCTGGACGTAGTGGTGGGCCAGGTCGAGATCCACCTTGGAGAGGGTCATCTCCACTTTGGAAATCAGCATGCGGAAGAACGGCCAGCGCTGGTAGAGCAACCGCAGTAGCTCCAGCTGACCTGGATCCTGGTCGAGCTCCTCCTGCAGGGCGGCTCCCACCCCAAACCAGCTGGGCAACAGGAAGCGGCTCTGGGTCCAGCCGAATACCCAGGGGATGGCCCGCAGGCTTGAGAGGTCCTTGGCGCCACTCTTGCGGCGGGCCGGGCGGCTGGAGATCTGCAGCTTGCTGATCTCTTCGATTGGGGTCACCTGCTGGAAGAAGGCCACCAGGTCGGGGTTGTCGTGCACCAGGGCCCGGTAGTGGTCGCGGGAGCGGGCCGCCAGTCGGCCCATCAGCTCGTTCCAGCTGGGGGTTTCGTCAACGGGGCTGCTCACCAGGCTGTTCTGCAGCACGGCGGTGGTGACCGTTTCCAGGTTGTAGAGCGCTAGCTCCGGCAGGGAGTATTTGGAGGCCAGCACCTCCCCCTGTTCGGTGATCTTGATACGGCCGCTGAGGGTGCCGCTGGGCTGGGCCAGGATCGCCTGATAGGCGGGCCCACCACCGCGGCCCACCGAGCCGCCCCGGCCGTGGAAGATGCGGAGGGCGACGCCGTGCTCGATGGCCAGACGCTGCAGGGCGATCTGGGCCTTATGGATTTCCCAGTTGCTGGAGAGGAAGCCCGAATCCTTATTGCTGTCGGAGTAGCCCAGCATCACTTCTTGGAGTGGCTGGCCACCGTCACTGCCCAGCAGGGCTAGGTAAAAAGGATGGCGGAACAGGGTGCCCATCACCGCTGGCGCCTTCTGGAGATCCTCCACCGTTTCAAACAGCGGCACCACCAGCAGGCCGGCGCGCTGGGCAAGTGGGTCTACTAGCCCGGCCTCCTTGGCCAGCAGCAGCACCTCCAGCAAATCGGACACCGTGTGACTCATCGAGATCACATAGGTGCGGCAAATACGCGATCCGAATTCCTGCTGCAGCCTCTGCAGCATCCGGAACACGGCGAAGGTTTCGGCTGTGGCGGCACTCCATTTGGCCGTGGGCGGCAGCAGGGGGCGGCGGGTCTGGATTTCGCTGAGCAGCCACTCGACCCGCTGGGCCTCATCCATCTCGCCGTAGGGCACGGCTAACTGCAAGTAGCGGCTGAGTTCGTCGAGGGCATCGCTGTGGCGGGTGCTCTCCTGGCGGATGTCCAGGCTGGCAAGGCAGAAGGCAAAGATCTGGGCCTGGCTGATGAGGTGCTGCAGCGATTCGCAGCTCAGGCCAGTGCGCTCGAGGCTGTCTTGGATCAGTTCCAGGTCGTAGCGGAATTCATCAACCGTGCTGTAGTGCAACTCCTGGGTGGGAGCGGGGGCCATGCTGCCCCCCATCGGCGGCGGTGGGGCGCTGCCATCGCAGGGAGACTCCCAGCCGGCATCGGCCAGTTGCTGGTTGCGTTGGTGGGTGAGCCGCAGCCGCTCCATGGTGTAGCTGAGCTTGAGCCGGTAGGGCTCGAGTCGGTAGCGGGCAGCCCGCTCCTCGTAGATCTCCGGGAAGCGCAGCCGGTCCATTTCCAGCGACTCCAGCAGGGCCGGGCTCACCTGGCTCCACTGCATCGAGATGCTGAGCTGGTCACTGAGCTCGTTCACCGCCTTGAGATAGCGCTCCAGCATCAGCTGGCGTTGGTAGCAGGCGGTGCGCCAGGTGATGTCCGGTGTCACCGAGGGGTTGCCGTCCCGGTCTGAGCCCACCCAGGAGCCGAAGGTGCAGAACGAATCCCGTGGCGGTTCCACGTCTGGATAGCTCAGCTTCAGGGCGGCGCGAATGCGATCGCGTAGCTGGGGCATGGCGTCGAAGAGCACCTGCTGGAAGTAGTGCAGGGCGTAGTCGACCTCGTCGAGCACCGTCGGTTTGAACTGGTGTAGTTCGTCGGTGCGCCACCAGAGCCGGATCTCCTCCTCCAGCTGGAGTCGCAGGCCTTGGCGCTCAAGGCAATTGAGGCCGCTGCCCTGCTCCAGTTTCTGGATCAAGGTGGCCACGCGTCGCTGCTTGTGCCGCACCGTATGGCGCACAATTTCGGTGGGGTGGGCGGTGAACACCAGCCGCAGGTCGAGGGTGCGCAGCAACTTCTCCAGCTGGGCTGGCGGCACATTCAGGCTGCGCAGGCGGGCGAACAGCTGGCGAAAGGTGGCCGGGTCGGTCTGGTTGGCCAGGGCCGGCAGGAAGGGATCGCTGGGGCCGTTTTCCTGGTTTTTGAGGCTGTCGAGGTAGGTGTCCTCCTCGATGTGTTGTTCGAGGATGTTGACCAGCTGGAAATAAAGCGAAAAGGCCCTGGCCGCGGCGATTGCTTCGGCCAGATCCATCTCGCGGATCAGCTGCACGATCGCCCCAGTGACATCAGCCTCGTCTGGGTCACTCAGCTGCTTGAGGCGCAGCAGTCGCTCGGCCTGCTCGGGGGGGCATTCGCTGCGCAGCACCGTCTCCCAGAGATCTTCAACTAATTCGAGACGCTCGCCCAGCCGCCGCGTGACCCGCTGGGAAGCCGGTATCGCTTCGATGGCTGCAGCGGGAGTGGGCATGGACTGCCGCATGGGAGCTGAATTGGCGGCGGAGTGATTTTCGATCATCCCAAAGGACCAGGCACCCCGTCTGTGGCGATTGCCTCAAGTAGCTCGGCCTCCTGGCTTGCCATCGCCTCGACGGTCTGGTTGAGCAGGGTCGGGATCGACAGGCCAGCCTGGTGTCCGGCTAGCCAGCTCATGGCCTGGTTGCCCTGGTCAAGGACGCCCTGCAGGGGGGCGAGCACCCGGGTTAGGCCCAGCTCTTCAGCAAGTGGAGCCAGATCTGCCAGCTCCTGAGCAAGCCAGTCTCGGGCCTGGATCGGGGCCCCATTGCGCCAGTGCATCACGGTGGCATCAAGGCTGGAGCGGGCTGCGGCCCGGTCGTTGGCATCGGCGAGGGCGGCTAGCTGGGATGGGTCCAGGCTGCTGGCCTGGAGTGGGTCGTAACGCTCCGGTTCTCGCATCAACTGCTGTAAGCGCAGTTCGGCGAAGGCCGTGATCGCCAAAAGCACGAGTGGATCGGTGACCAGATCGCAAATGCGAATCTCCAGGCGGTTGAGGTCGTGGGGCCGGTTGTCGCCATTGGGCCGCACCGATGTCCAGAGATGGCGCACGTTTTGCATGGTGCCCAAGGCCAGTTGCTCGCCCATCCAGTCGATGTAATGCTGGTGGTCCAGGAACAGGGGCACCTCCGCTGGCGTCAGGGGAAACTGCAGCCAGCGCTGGGAATGGGCAGCGGTTACAACCCCGTCGAGAAAGGGCGAGCTGGCGCTGAGGGCCAGGAGCAGGGACGCTTCGCAGCGCATCAGGCGCAGGCCCGCAAACAGGCTGGTCATTGGCTCGAGGCCGTGGCCTGCGGTGAGCCCCAGATTGATGTGCACACTGGCTGTAACCACCTTGGTGCCGTAGGTGGCCTCGATGTAGCCGTGATACGGATTGGCCGGATCTGAGCGCTCAAAACGCTGGCTGTCCCCCAGGCTCAGCGTGCTGCCGGGGAGCAGGGTGAGCTGGCGGCTGGCGAGCCAGCGGCGCAGCCGTTGGCGGGGCTCGAGCAGCAGTTGCAGTTGCCGGGCGTAGTCGGCATCCGGGGGAGTGATGTATTCGAGGTTGCGGCAATCGGGCTCGGTTACGAACCCCTCAAGGGCGGCCGCAGCCTCGGCGCTGCAGCCCACCACCGTGCCATCGGCACGGCCGGTGTAGAGCTCAACCTCAAAACCTTTAAGCAACAGGGGGGCGCTCATGGCTGGGCCGGCAGCAGGCAAGCCAGGGCTTTGAGCATGCCGCGGGCTTTGTTCAAGGTTTCCTGGTATTCGAGTTCGGGCTTGGAGTCGGCCACTACTCCAGCGCCGGCTTGCACCTGCACGCGCCAGCCCCCGTCGGGGTGGGGCAGCACCACCATCGTGCGGATGGTGATAGCGGTGTTGAGTGCGCCGGCCAGGTCAACACCGCCGTACACCCCGGAATATGGGCCTCGGGCGTCGGGCTCCAGGGCGTGGATCAGCTGCATAGCCCGAATCTTGGGAGCGCCACTGACCGTACCGGCGGGGAAGGAGGCCATCAGCAGGTCCCATACCGTTTGGCCCTCGGCCAGCAGGCCCTCCACCTGGCTCACGATGTGCATCACGTGCGAGTAGCGCTCGATCACCATCAGCTCGCTCACCTTGACGGTGCCTGGCTGGCAGACGCGGCCCAGGTCGTTGCGGCCCAGATCCACCAGCATCACGTGCTCGGCTCGCTCCTTGGGATCAGCCAGCAGCTCCGCCTCCAGGGCCAGGTCTTCGGCCTCATCGGCGCCCCGGGGGCGCGTGCCTGCGATTGGCCGTAAAGAAGCCTTCACTCCCCCTGCGGCCGTTGGTTCTGCCTTCACCATCACCTCCGGACTGGAGCCGATCAGATACCAGCCGCCGAAGTTGAAAAACGCCATGTAGGGCGAGGGATTCACCATCCGCAGGCTGCGGTAGAGCTCGAAGGGATCGCGATCGATGCGGGTTTCCAGCCGCTGGCTGAGCACCAGCTGGAACACGTCGCCAGCTTCGATGTGCCCTTCTCCGCAGCTCACGGCGGCCTCGAAGGCCTCCTGGCTGACGTTGCTGGTGGTCCGCAAATTGGCAGCGATGTCACCGGCAGTGGCGTCGTGCCAGTTCAGGGGGGTGCCGGCACCGGGGAGGGGGCCGTGCATGCGCTCCTCCAGGGCCTGGATGCGGGCTGCGGCCGCGGCGTAGGCGGCCTGTGGATCCTGGCCGCCACTCAAATCGGCGTAGGCCACTGCGGTGATCTGGCGCTTCACCTGGTCGAATACCAGCAGACTGTCGGCCAACATCCAGCAGCCATCAGGCGGTGCACCCTCGGCCGACGTATGTACCGGCACGCTGGGTTCTATCCAACGGATCAGCTCGTAGCCCCAAAAGCCAAATAGCTGGCCCACCGGTGGCAGACCGGGGATCGGCGGGCTGGATAGGGGCTCTAGGCACTGGCTCAGCAGGTCGAAGGGGTTGCCCTGCAGCCGCTCCTCGGAGCCGGTGCGCCACTGGCGCACACTTTGGCCGCCCCGGCTGGTGAGGGTCCAGAGCGGATCAGACACCACAAAGCTCCAGCGGCCGATGCGCTCACCACCCTCCACCGACTCCAGCAGCACGCCATGACTGCTACCAGCTCCGGCCTTCAGCCAGGCGGTGAGAGGGGTTTCCAGGTCAGCAGGCCAGCGCTTCCAGAGGGGGATGAAGTTGTGGCCAGCCGCGACTGCCTCTAGAAAAGCCTGTTGGGCTAAGCCATCGCGATCGGGGCTGGGCATCGGACAAGCGGGCAGGCAAAAAAAACGGGGCGCCTGGCCCCGCCTTTATAGGGGTTGGTTAACGCAGCTCAAGCGTCGAAGGTGTTCTTGCCGGTGAACTTGAGATTGGCGGGATTTTGGTTGGCGCCGATGCGGCGGGGGTTATGACCAACCATGGTGCGACCCTCATTGACTTTCTCGGGGAAAACGCCGTCCTTGGGGTGCAGGAACTCGGTGTCGCCGCCAGGGAAGATCCGGTAAATCTTGTAATCCTCGATCCGGGGCTTGAACTTGGTGCGCAGCTGGGTGCCCAAGGCGAGGCACTGCTCCTTGCGGGCGAAGTACATCAAATTTTCGCCCGCATTCATGTGGGCCGCGCCACCGGTGGGCAGCTCGAAGACTTGCTCCTTCGGGCTGCTCCAGGTGATGGCGTATTTC
>NZ_JAGQDB010000062.1:0-14945 GCF_024346495.1 Cyanobium sp. A1C-AMD
GGGTGGCTTTTAAGTTAGCTGATGCAACCTCTTTCAAGAGGATGAAACAGCTAATTGGGATGAATATTTTACCTGGCATCGAGCTATTTTCTCAGGGGGCTGCCCCCCAAATATCGTTGCCGCTGCAGCGTTTCACAGCCGAGTTCGAGATGGATCGGAGTGGTTCCACTGCGCCATGGACACCAGGATAGTATTCATCCTCAGGTTGAACCCTGAGAACTACATAGGTAAGTCAACTACTAAACCCTAAGGCTTAATGATTGCAAACTGGAAACAAGCTTTTGTTTAGAGCCTGAGTTTTGGTCAAGCCCTCGGTCTATTAGTACTCCTCTGCTTCACGCATTACTGCGCTTCCACATAGAGCCTATCAACGGGTGTTCTTCCCGTGACCTTACTGGCTAACGCCATGGGAATACTCATCTTGAGGTGGGCTTCCCACTTAGATGCTTTCAGCGGTTATCCACTCCGCACATGGCTACCCAGCGTTTACCGTTGGCACGATAACTGGTACACCAGAGGTGCGTTCCTCCCGGTCCTCTCGTACTAGGGAGAAATCCTCTCAATATTCCTGCGCATGCACCGGATATGGACCGAACTGTCTCACGACGTTCTGAACCCAGCTCGCGTACCGCTTTAATGGGCGAACAGCCCAACCCTTGGGACCGACTTCAGCCCCAGGTTGCGATGAGCCGACATCGAGGTGCCAAACCTCCCCGTCGATGTGAACTCTTGGGGGAGATCAGCCTGTTATCCCTAGAGTAACTTTTATCCGTTGAGCGACGGCCCTTCCACGCAGAACCGTCGGATCACTAAAGCCGAGTTTCCTCCCTGTTCGACTTGTAGGTCTCACAGTCAAGCTTGCTTCTGCTTTTACACTCGTCGGCTGATTTCCAACCAGCCTGAGCAAACCTTTGCGCGCCTCCGTTACCTTTTAGGAGGCGACCGCCCCAGTCAAACTGCCCACCAGATACTGTCCAGTCCCCGGATAACGGGTGACTGTTAGAACCCTAGCTCTGAAAGAGTGGTATCTCACCGTTGGCTCACAACAACCCGCAAGCTGTTGATCAAAGCCTCCCACCTATCCTGCGCATTCAGAGCCCGGGCACAATACCAAGCTACAGTAAAGCTTCATAGGGTCTTTCTGTCCGGGTGCACGTAGTCCGCATCTTCACAGACAATTCTATTTCGCCGAGCCTCTCTCCGAGACAGCGCCCAGATCGTTACGCCTTTCGTGCGGGTCGGAACTTACCCGACAAGGAATTTCGCTACCTTAGGACCGTTATAGTTACGGCCGCCGTTCACCGGGGCTTCAGTCGCTAGCTTCGCTTACGCTGACCAGCTTCCTTAACCTTCCGGCACTGGGCAGGCGTCAGCCCCCATACATCGTCTTGCGACTTAGCGGAGACCTGTGTTTTTGGTAAACAGTCGCCTGGGCCTCTTCACTGCGACCACCTTGCGGTGGCACCCCTTCTCCCGAAGTTACGGGGTCATTTTGCCGAGTTCCTTAGAGAGAGTTACCTCGCGCCCCTCGGTATTCTCTACCACCCCACCTGTGTCGGTTTCGGGTACAGGCCATGATGCCTTAACGGGTATAGGGCTTTTCTTGGAAGCATGACGTCACCAACTTCGCTGCCGTAGCAGCTCGCACTCACGCCTCAGCTCAAACCGTTTTCGCCGGTTCTCAACGCCTCGAACGCTTGGACCAGTAACCAACATCTGGCTTGGCTAGCCTTCTCCGTCCCCCTTCCCAAAACATCACAGGTACAGGAATGTTGACCTGTTGTCCATCGACTACGCCTTTCGGCCTCGCCTTAGGTCCTGACTAACCCTCCGCGGACGAGCCTGCCGGAGGAACCCTTAGGGTTTCGGGGCATGGGATTCTCACCCATGTTTTCGCTACTCAAGCCGACATTCTCACTTCCATGTAGTCCACGCCCGCTTACGCTAACGCTTCACCCCGCATGGAACGCTCCCCTACCATTAAACAAGTTTAATCCGCAGCTTCGGTACAATGCTTAGCCCCGTTCATTTTCGGCGCAGGATCGCTCGACCAGTGAGCTATTACGCACTCCTTTGAGGATGGCTGCTTCTAGGCAAACCTCCTGGTTGTCTGGGCAATCCCACCTCCTTTATCACTCAGCATTGATTTGGGGACCTTAGCTGGCGGTCTGGGCTGTTTCCCTTTCGACCATGGAGCTTATCCCCCACAGTCTGACTGCCTAGTTACACACAGGGTATTCAGAGTTCGTATCGATTTGGTACCGCTCTCGCAGCCCGCACCGAAACGGTGGCTTTACCCCCCTGCTGGAGCACTAGACGCTACGCCTCAACGTATTTCGGGGAGAACCAGCTAGCTCCGGGTTCGATTGGCATTTCACCCCTAACCACAGCTCATCCGCTGATTTTTCAACATCAGTCGGTTCGGACCTCCACTTGGTATCACCCAAGCTTCATCCTGGCCATGGTTAGATCACCCGGGTTCGGGTCTATAAACACTGACGATCGCCCTATTCAGACTCGCTTTCGCTATGGCTCCACCATTCCCGGTTTAACCTGCCAGTGCCTATAAGTCGCCGGCTCATTCTTCAACAGGCACACGGTCACCCGATTAGTCGGGCTCCCATTGCTTGTAAGCTCACGGTTTCATGTTCTATTTCACTCCCCTCCCGGGGTTCTTTTCACCTTTCCCTCGCGGTACTGTTTCGCTATCGGTCACACAGGAGTACTTAGCCTTACGAGGTGGTCCTCGCAGATTCACACGGAATTTCACGTGCTCCGTGCTACTCGGGATACAGCTAGGCCAACTTTGTTTTCGAATACGGGGCTTTCACCCTCTGTGGCGCGCCATTCAAACGCTTCTTCTAACTCTGTTGGTCCACGTTGCTGTCCCACAACCCCGATGCTCGGAAGCATCGGTTTAGGCTCTTCCCCGTTCGCTCGCCGCTACTCAGGGAGTCGTTTTTACTTTCCTTTCCTCCAGCTACTAAGATGTTTCAGTTCGCTGGGTTGGCTCGTGCCGCCCTATGGATTCAGGCGGCCGTTCTAAGGGTTGCCCCATTCGGAAATTCCCGGATCAAAGCGTGTTTCCAGCTCCCCGAGACTTATCGCAGGTAACCACGTCCTTCATCGCCTCTGTGTGCCAAGGTATCCACCGTGAGCCCTTTGTAGCTTGACCAATTTCAACTCCCAGTCCTTCAGGCTGTTGAGGCCTATTCTCTCTAGATTCACCTACACTTAATACTCAAATCTCTTTGAGCACCTAATGCGGTTTGAATGCCAGGATCAAACTCCCAAACCCTCGGCGGGCTCAGAAGAAAACTGGAAGCTCTCGGCTCTAAAAACTCAATAGAATTTTCTTGATACCAGCTTTAAGCCCTATCCATTGCTGGATAAAACTCAAGCTAGAATCAAGCATCCATGAGATGCTTTATTTCCAGACTTTACCTATGCAGTTGTCAAGGTTCTGCTGACATTCAAACAGCCCTGTCTCCAGGGCAGGATTGAATCCAGCGTCTTTTCAACCAAACTTACTAACCAGCTATCTGGTTAACTCATTAAGAATGAAAAGAAGCTGAAATCTTCAGCGAACAACAGTCAAGATCACATACACAGCAAAACTCCTTACCGCAAAACTTGCAGTTACAGATTGAGGGATGAGCATCATTATTGGATGGAGGTTAGCGGACTCGAACCGCTGACATCCTGCTTGCAAAGCAGGCGCTCTACCAACTGAGCTAAACCCCCAAACACGAATGGGCCATCCTGGACTTGAACCAGGGACCTCACCCTTATCAGGGGTGCGCTCTAACCACCTGAGCTAATGGCCCAGGAGCTCTCGCCGCAACCTAGCTCGCCTTTCGACTTGCCAGATCAAACACAAATAATAAAATTCGTGCTCTCGGCTTTACCCGCTGTGGGGTGACCTAGACAAAGTTTAGGAACTGAAATTAAGACATTCATCTCCAAACTGATTTCTCAGCTCTTCTTGAATTCTCAAATTGAGGCACCGATCGACCTTAGAGATGACAGAATCATGGCCTGAGAATAAATTACTCAGACATCACAATTAGTTATTGTATCCCTGTTAGGAGGTGATCCAGCCGCACCTTCCGGTACGGCTACCTTGTTACGACTTCACCCCAGTCATCAGCCCCACCTTCGGCATCCTCCTCCACAAGGGTTGGAGTAACGACTTCGGGCGTGGCCAACTTCCATGGTGTGACGGGCGGTGTGTACAAGGCCCGGGAACGTATTCACCGCAGTATGCTGACCTGCGATTACTAGCGATTCCTCCTTCACGTAGGCGAGTTGCAGCCTACGATCTGAACTGAGCCACGGTTTATGGGATTTGCTAGCTCTCGCGAGTTTGCTGCCCTTTGTCCGTAGCATTGTAGTACGTGTGTAGCCCAGGATGTAAGGGGCATGATGACTTGACGTCATCCACACCTTCCTCCGGTTTATCACCGGCGGTCTCTCTAGAGTGCCCAACTTAATGCTGGCAACTAAAGACGTGGGTTGCGCTCGTTGCGGGACTTAACCCAACATCTCACGACACGAGCTGACGACAGCCATGCACCACCTGTCACTGCGCTCCCGAAGGCACTTCCAAGTTTCCAAGGAATTCGCAGGATGTCAAACCCTGGTAAGGTTCTTCGCGTTGCATCGAATTAAACCACATACTCCACCGCTTGTGCGGGCCCCCGTCAATTCCTTTGAGTTTCACACTTGCGTGCGTACTCCCCAGGCGGAACACTTAACGCGTTGGCTACGACACCGAGGGGGTCGATTCCCCCGACACCTAGTGTTCATCGTTTACGGCCAGGACTACAGGGGTATCTAATCCCTTTCGCTCCCCTGGCTTTCGTCCATGAGCGTCAGTTATGGCCCAGCAGAGCGCCTTCGCCACTGGTGTTCTTCCCGATATCTACGCATTTCACCGCTACACCGGGAATTCCCTCTGCCCCTACCACACTCTAGTCTTACAGTTTCCATCGCCGAAATGGAGTTGAGCTCCACGTTTTAACGACAGACTTGTAAAACCGCCTGCGGACGCTTTACGCCCAATAATTCCGGATAACGCTTGCCACTCCCGTATTACCGCGGCTGCTGGCACGGAATTAGCCGTGGCTTATTCATCAAGTACCGTCAGATCTTCTTCCTTGATAAAAGAGGTTTACAGCCCAGAGGCCTTCATCCCTCACGCGGCGTTGCTCCGTCAGGCTTGCGCCCATTGCGGAAAATTCCCCACTGCTGCCTCCCGTAGGAGTCTGGGCCGTGTCTCAGTCCCAGTGTGGCTGATCATCCTCTCAGACCAGCTACTGATCGAAGCCTTGGTGAGCCTTTACCACACCAACTAGCTAATCAGACGCGAGCTCATCCTCAGGCGAAATTCATTTCACCTCTCGGCATATGGGGTATTAGCGGCCGTTTCCAGCCGTTATCCCCCTCCTGAGGGCAGATTCTCACGCGTTACTCACCCGTCCGCCACTAACCCGAAGGTTCGTTCGACTTGCATGTGTTAAGCACGCCGCCAGCGTTCATCCTGAGCCAGGATCAAACTCTCCGTTGTAGTTCACGTCCTATCGGCTTTCGCCTCAACCTGAATTGCTTCTCACCCGCATCAACCCACTGGCGTAGGTCTCACAGTTGGAGCCCCTTCCTCTGACAGAAGGTTTCAAAGAGTGCATTCAGAAATTTCTTTCCTCTTGACTTTCCCGAATCCCAGATCCGGTCGCGCTCGCCTCTCCCATCGGCACACCAGCTCCTGTTCCCTCGTGAGAAGGAAACAAAAACCAACCAACAGGCGCGTCACGCTTGTTCTTTTTTGACGGGACCTCACACCTTCACTGCTATTTCCGTCACTAGCTGATCTCTCAGCTAATAAAACCAAAGCTCCAACACCCTCCCTCTCAGGCGGTGCAGGCTCCTTTGACCCGTGACGCAGTGAAAGCGTCAGTTCCTAAACTTTTTAGTTGTCCAGGTGCTTCCGCTTCCTCCCCCTCTCGGGAGTTCTCGGCGGAACGTCGCCTCTCAGCGACTCAGAAAACTTACAACACCGTCGGCTCTCGCCTTCTTCGTCGTAAGCCTGCTCGCTTCGGGTTCTTCGCCCTTGCGCGCAGTCCAAAAACATATCACCTCCTCTGCCCTTCTGGCAAGGACCCGTATCGAGCGCGACAGCGCATCAAGCCAAAACCATTGCGGCCAGGCATTTAGGTGCATTCCATTTGCCGTCTTCCCCCTGGCGCCGCTGCAGGCCTTTCAGCGCCAAATGCGCCAAAAGGTGGCCAATAGGGGACGCCACTGGGGCAGGGAAGCTCCCAGAGCTCTGCCAGGGGCGGGCCAAAGCAGCTGAAAGAGCCTCTCTATTGATGCCATAAAAAAGCCGCGACCGAAGTCGCGGCTTAATGAGGGGACCTAGAGAGTGCCTAGGCAGATTTGGTCCTAAATCTCAGAACAGACCAAGGGTGAGTGACTTGTCGATCGGCATAGCTGCGCCAATGCCGAGATAAATCGCAAACACCGTGCCGAACAAGAAGGTGGCCATGGCCACCGGCCTGCGGAAAGGATTCTGAAACTTATTGAAACTCTCGATGAAGGGCACCAGCATCAGGCCCAGGGGGATCATCGTCTGCAGGGCAATGCCCAAAAGCTTGTTAGGAACGACCCTGAGAATCTGGAAGACCGGATACAGGTACCACTCAGGCAGGATCTCGAGCGGGGTTGCAAACGGGTCAGCCTTGTCGCCCAGCATGGCGGGATCCATGACTGCCAGACCAACCATGCAGCCAATGGTCCCGAGGATTACCACGGGGAACATGTAGAGGAGGTCGTTGGGCCAGGCTGGCTCACCGTAGTAGTTGTGACCCATGCCCTTCGCCAACTTGGCGCGGAGCTTGGGATCGGTGAGATCGGGCTTCTTAAGGATGTGCATGGCAGCTACCGGCAGCAGGGATCTTTGTGGTGATGGTATGGAGCTTAAGGGGTGAGATTCGGGAGGCGAGAGGCCTCGAATAAATAGGTCACAAGGGACCAGAGATGCCCTGCTTCCGGATCATCAGGAAGTGCATCAGCATGAAAACGGCAAGCAGCCAAGGCATCACGAAGGTGTGCAGGCTGTAGAAGCGGGTCAGGGTGGACTGGCCAACGCTCTCTCCACCGCGGAGAAGCTCAACCATGAAATCACCGATGACCGGAACAGCCGCCGGGACTCCAGAAACAATTTTGACGGCCCAGTAGCCGAGTTGATCCCAAGGCAAGGAGTAGCCGGTAACGCCGAAGGAAACAGTGATCACTGCCATGGTGACGCCCGTAACCCAGGTGAGCTCCCTGGGGCGCTTGAAACCACCGGTGAGATAAACGCGGAAGACGTGCAGGATCAGCATCAGCACCATCATCGAGGCGCTCCAGCGGTGCACAGACCTGATCAACCAGCCAAAGCTGACGTCAGTCATGAGGTACTGGACAGAGGAATAGGCCTCGGCCACCGTTGGCTTGTAATAGAAGGTCATCGCAAACCCAGTGGCGAACTGGATCAGGAAGCACACCAGGGTGATGCCGCCCAGGCAGTAAAAAATGTTGACGTGGGGAGGCACGTATTTCGACGAGATGTCGTCGGCAATCGACTGGATCTCAAGGCGCTCGTCGAACCAGTTGTAAACCGGGTTCGAAGCCTGTCCGGAGTTTCCAGCAGGAGTGTTCGCCATGCAGCTGGGAGGTTTGGTTGCGAGAGTCTACCGATGACCTCGAGCCCCTTGTGAGTGCCCCGCCCTCTAGGCCAGCGCCTTCTAAACCGTTTGCAACAGCCGTGAAAAACCGCTTGGCAACAATGCTGCAGCGTTTGCTTGGCCCCGTGCTGGCCCTAGCCCTGCTGGCAGCCACCGGCACCTCGACCTTGGCCCTCAGCGATACCCAGCAGCTGGTGGTTGAGGCATGGCGCCTGGTGAACCAGAGCTACGTAGATCCAGGCCGCTTTGAAACGGTGCATTGGAAGCGGCTGCGCCAAAAAGCGCTCGAGCAACCAATCAACAGCTCAGGCGATGCCTACGACGCCATCGAATCAATGCTCACCCCCCTGGGGGATCCCTATACCCGCCTTTTGCGGCCTGCCGACTACGCCACCCTGCGCTCCAACACTCAGGGCACCGTGACCGGAGTGGGACTGCAGCTGGGCTTGCGCAGCAACGACCAAGCAGTCGTTGTGATCGCCCCCCTGGACGGCTCCCCCGCCGCTGAAGCCCTTATCCCTAGTGGCGCCGAGGTGCTGCAGGTAGATGGCCAGGACACTGGGGGGCTGGGGCTGGAACGCACCGCAGCCGCCCTGCGCGGCCCCGCCGGGAGCCGGGTGCTGGTGCAACTCAACATGCAAGGACAGCCGCGCGAAGTGGAGCTCGAACGGCGGGAGGTGGAGCTGCGTCCGGTGCGCAGCAAGCGGCTGCGGGTGGGAGAGCACACCCTCGGCTACCTACGTATCACCCAATTTTCTGAACCGGTGCCCCAGGACGTGCAGGAAGCCCTCGCCGATCTCAACAGCAAGGCGATCGAGGGACTGATTCTTGATCTGCGCAACAACTCCGGCGGGCTGGTGAGCGCCGGCTTAGCCGTGGCCGACGACCTGCTCAATGGCGAGCCCATCGTGGAAACCCAGGACCGTGATGGACTCAGCTCGCCCCAACAGGCCAACCCCGGCATGCTCTTCGATGGGCCGATGCTCACCCTGGTGAACGGCGGCACAGCTAGTGCCAGCGAAATCCTGGCGGGAGCACTTCAAGACAATGGCCGCAGTGAGCTGGTGGGAGCTCAAACCTTCGGCAAAGGGCTGATTCAGACCCTGATACCCCTGGGCGACACCAGTGGCCTGGCCGTAACCGTGGCCCGTTACCTCACCCCCAGTGGCAGGGACATTCAGCACCAGGGAATCGCACCGGATCTAGTGCTGCCCGAACCCGAACCCTTAGATCCCGGCGGTGAGGGTGACAGCTGGCTTGATGCCGCTGGCCGCTTGCTGGCCAGCCGGCTTGAAGCGACCCTCTGAATATGGGAGAGCGCACCTATCACGATCCACTGCACGGAGCGATTCGACTCGATCGCACCGATCCGGCTGAAGCCCTGGCCATCGAGCTGATCGATTCCGCTCCCTTCCAGCGCTTGCGCCGAGTACGTCAATTGGGCCCAGCCTTTCTGACCTTCCATGGAGCCGAGTCCAGCCGCTTCACCCATTCCCTCGGGGTGCTGCACCTAGCCCGCCTAGCCCTGCAACAGCTGGAGCGCCACCACCATGAACTGGCGGAACATCGAGCCGTGCTCTACGCCGCGGCGCTGCTGCACGATGTGGGCCACGCTCCCCTGAGCCACTCCGGAGAGGAGATGTATGGGCTGCACCACGAGGCTTGGTCGGGGCGGCTGATCCGGGAGCATCCGGCCTTGCGCGACCGCCTCGAAGCCCACGCCCCCGGCACGGCCAGCGTCGTGGCCGAACTGCTAGAGCACGGCCGCCACCCCTGCCCAGCGATCAAGGCCTTAGTGAGCAGCCAGCTGGACTGCGACCGGCTTGATTACCTGGTCCGCGATAGCTACAGCACGGGCACTACCTACGGGCGGCTGGATCTCGAGCGGATCCTGGCCGCCTTCACCTTGGCTCCCGATGGCCAGCTGGCGATCACCCCAAAGGGCCTGATGGCCGTGGAGCACTACCTGGTGGTGCGCAACCTGATGTATCGCAGCGTCTACAACCACCGGCTCAACGTGGTGTGCAACTGGCTGCTCAACCAGGCCATCGCCACCGCCCGACGCCTGGGACCAAAGCGAGTTTGGGCCGACCAGGTGATGGGCCGCTGGCTGTGGCACTGCGACGCTCTCGATCTGGAGTCATTTCTTGCCAACGACGACATCCGCACTGGCTACCACCTGATGCGCTGGATGGAAGAGGGCCCGGCCGAACTGCAGGATCCTTGCGGTCGACTGCTGGAGCGGCGTCTGCTCAAGGCCACGGATGTGAGTCACTGCAGCCCCGCCCAGCGACTGGAGCTCCTGGCTGCAGCGAGGCAGTTAAGCGAAGCAGAGGGCCTGAGCGCCGAAACCAGCTGCGGCCTGCAGCAGCGCCAGAGTCGCGGTTATCACCCCTACAAGGGTGGCCTGCGCCTTTGGGATGGCGAGCACCTACAGGCCCTGGAGCAGCGCTCAAACCTGGTGCAAAGCCTCACTGTTGAAGTCGAGCTGGCCTGGCTGATCCATCCCGGTGAGGTGGCACCTAAGTTGCGCCAATTGCTGGGGCGCTGAGGGGGAATGGGGATGGAGATAGGGCCGGGAACGGAGTTGGAGCCTGCTCGGGGAGCCTTGTTGGTTGCAGACGAATCTGGGCGAGGCAGCCACCGGCTAGTGCTGCCCGCCTCTTGCCAGACCCCTTTGCCCGCTCTGGTGCAACAAGCAATCGATAGCGGCGCCCTGCTGGCTAATCGGCCAATCGAGGGCCAGGTGCTGCTCGAGGCTGGGGCCTGGCGTATTGGCCTAAGCCAACTTGGCGAGCTGCAGCGCACCCTGAACGGCCGGGGGCTTGAGCTGGTGACGATCTGCAGCAGTCAGCCCCACACCCACGTAGCAGCTGCGGGGCTGGGGATCTTGAGCCAGTGGCCTAATTCAGCCGCTCCAGCGATCCCCGCCAAACCAGATTCCGACCTGCAAGTGCATCAGGGCACCCTGCGTTCCGGCGACCATCTGGAAACATCGGGCAGCGTGCTGCTGCTTGGGGACGTAAACCCAGGGGCGCGGATTTCAGCCGCAGGCCATGTGCTGGTGTGGGGGCGATTGAGGGGTGTTGCCCACGCCGGCTGTCAGGGCGACAACTTCGCCCGCATCGTGGCCCTGCAGCTACGACCGCTGCAGCTGCGCATTGCCGGGGCGGTGGCTAGGGGCCCAGAGGGCGCCCCCCCAGCCGGGTTTGCCGAAGAAGCTCGGATAGTGGCGGGCGCCATCCAAATAGACCCGGCCCAACCAGTCTGGCCCCTTAGCGGTTAATTACACCCAGACCGCCCAGCACACCGGCCACCGCCATAAACCAGAGCGGCGAAATGCGGGTGCGCAACATCAGCACGCAAACCAGAACTGACACCACCACCCCAGCCCAATTGGTGTCAGCCGTGCGCAGAATCTTGAGCCCCACGGCAAACAAAATTCCTAAGGTTATTGGCCCTAGGCCTCGCTCAAACGCCACGCGCCAGGGGGAGTGTTCAAGGCGCTTCCAACTAAGGCAGGCCATGACCATAAGCAAGGTAGAGGGCAACAGGATCGCTGCTTCGGCGCCGTAGGCGCAGAGCAGGGCCCAGAAAGGCCCCTCCCGCCAGCCGGCCCCGAGACCAAGCAAACCCACCAACATTGAGCTGGGACCAGGTGCCGCCTCCGCCAGGGCATAAAGATCGGCGAATTGGGTATTAGTAAGCCAGCAAAACTGGGCCACCGCCAAATGGTGATATTCCGCCAGCAGGGTATTGCCACCGCCGAGTGAAAACAGCGACAGCGATAAAAACTGCCAGAGCACCTGCGCCAAGGTGCCCAAATCGGAGAGGCGAGCTGGCTCACACGCCACCGCCGCGGCCAGCAGCCCACTCATGGGTTGGTCCGCCGGCGGGGCCAATACCAAGCCATGGCCAAGGGACCGGCGATCAACACCACAGGAATCAAGCGCTGGTCAAACAAGCTGAGTGCCAGAAAGACCACCACAGCAAGCAACAAAGCAACCCGATCATTCCAATACTGATCAAGAATCTTGAAACCCATTGAGAGGGCCATCCCTGCTGCTGCCGCCACCACTCCGGCAAGCACCCGATCTACCGAGGGGATGGTGTGGAAATGGAAATAGGCCAAACCCAGCCCCATCAACAGGCTGAAGGGGAGCAGCAACATGCCGGCCAGGGCTACTAAAGCGCCTGGCAAACCGTTGAACTCGGCGCCGATGTACACGGCCATGTTGATCTGGTTTGGCCCGGGGAAAAGGCGGGCAACCGTGAGTCCGGTGAGGAATTGCTCGTTGGACATCCAACGGCGCTGCTCGACCACAATCCGCTGGCTCCAGGCGGACAGGCCACCACCAAAGGCCGAGAGCGCCACCTGGAGCATCCCCCAGAACAACTCAGAAAGGCTGGGGCGCCGATCAGTCATGGACGAAGTGGGGATCTGGTGGCAATTCGCCGTCCTCGTGCAGGCTGGGATCAAGGGGATCTGGAGCGTGATATTTCTTTGCCGCATCCCAATCAGCCTGGAAGGTGCTGCGCAGCCTCTCCACCACCTCGGGAGCATCTGATTCGATGCCAAGCTCGCGCCGCAGATCAAAGGCACTGCGATCGATGTTCATCGAACCGGTCTGGGCGTAGGCACCGTCAACCAAAAGCAACTTGGCGTGCAGTTTTAGATGCTTCTGCCGCCGCACCTTCACACCAAAGCGCTCCATTACCCGCAGCGAAGAGAATGTGTCGTAGATGTCCCAGTCGGAGATGCCGTGCTTGCCACCACAGAGGAAGCGCACCTTCACGCCGCGCTCCCGGGCCGAAATTATTCTCTCCAAAATCACCGCATCCACAAATTTTGGGTGCTGAATCCAAAGGCTTTCGAGCGCCATATCAATGATCCTGGCCATCTGGCCGCGGCTGTGAACGCTGCTCCACACCAGGCCCACAGTGAGATCGGGATGGAAAAAGCTGCGGTTCCAGTCGGCCTCAAAGCAGGCGATCACCTGCTCCACCACAGGCACTGCATAACTGACGACCCCGTAGTCACGGGTCTCAGTGAAGTATTTGTCGCTGAGGTTAAAGGTGGCAATTAGCACGCAGGTGGAATCCACCACCAGCGACTTCTCATGGGTGACTGGAAAGGCTTCGCTGGTCCAGGCCACCTGAATGCCGCAGGCATCGAGGCGGGCATGGGCCTCATCATTCCAACGGTCACCGCCGGAGGTGTGCGGATTGAGCATCACCCGCACCAGCACGCCACGCTGCTGAGCCCGGATCAAGGCCTGCTCAATGGTCTCCGACTGCAACTTGAACTGCTTGATCCGAAGTGTCTCCTGGGCAGAGTCGATCAAAGCCACCACAGCCGCTGCGCCGTCATCGGGCATCACCAGCAGCTGCTGGTGGTGGTGCAGATGGCTAGGCCCACCTGGGGCTTGGGTCATACCTTCTCAGAGCCTGAACACCCCTTTTAGAGCAGCTGCGGCCAGTAGCAATGCCAGCCCCAATACCTGCAACTCAAGGTTTTGGCCTTAACCTGCCCTCAATCCAGCCTGTGCCGTGGCCGCCACGTCTACCCGCTACATCCTGATCTGCTCCGGCAAAGGAGGCGTGGGCAAAACCACCCTCACCGCCAATCTCGGCATAGCCCTTGCCAAGCAAGGGGCTCGCACCGCCGTGCTCGATGCCGACTTCGGCCTACGCAACCTCGACTTGTTGCTCGGCCTGGAAAACAGGATCGTTTACACGGCGCAAGAGGTGCTGGCCGAAACCTGTCGCCTCGAGCAAGCATTGGTAAAGCACAAGCTGGAGCCAAATCTGGCCTTGCTTCCCGCTGGCAATCCACGGATGCTCGAGTGGCTCCAGCCCGACGACATGCGTAAGATCGCTGCAATGCTTGGAGAGCACTTCGATTACGTTTTAATCGATGCGCCGGCAGGCATTGAGGGCGGCTTCAAGAACGCCATGGCGGCCGCACGCGAAGCAATCGTGGTCACAACCCCGGAGGTTTCGGCCGTGCGCGATGCCGACCGGGTGATTGGCCTGCTCAACAGTGAAGGCGTAAAGCCAATCCAGCTGGTGCTTAACCGGGTGCGGCCCAAAATGATGGCAAACCAGGAGATGCTGGCCGTCAGCGATGTCACCGACATCCTGGCCCTGCCCCTACTTGGCCTCGTGCTGGAAGACGAGCAGGTGATCGTGAGCACCAACCGCGGTGAGCCCCTCACCCTCACTGGCAATAGTTCCCCTGCTGGCCGCGCTTACACCAATGTGGCCCGCCGCCTGCAGGGTGAAGAGGTGCCGCTGATCGATCCGAGCAAGGAGCGCCAAGGGCTGCGGGCCAAGATCGGGCGCCTGATGCAAACCAAGATCTTCTGAAGCCGATGACCTTGCTTGATGTGATCAACAAACTGTTGGGGCGGCAGCCAGCCAGTGCCAACACGGCTAAGCAGCGACTGCAGTTAGTGCTCGCCCACGACCGCAGCGACCTCAATCCCGAGCTGCTGCAACAGATGCGCCGTGAAATCCTTGAGGTTGTGAGTCGTTATGTGGAAATCGACTTTGAGGAAGGGGATGTGACCCTGGAAACGGAGGACAGAGTCACGGCCCTGGTAGCCAACCTGCCGATTCGACGAGCCAAGCTGCCGGCTCCCGCCCCTATCCCTGAGCCGACCCTGGAGAACGAGATCAGTTCCTGAGACGGTGTGGGAACTCTTAAGGGCAGCCACACCAATGCCATGCCCTGTTCAACAGCCTTCGAGCATTCAGAACTCTCCGCCGCAGAGCGGCGTGTGCTCGAGCAACTGGAACGGGGCTACAGCAACAAGGCAATTGCCGCCGCCTTAATTCTCAGCAGGCGCACGGTCGAAAGTCATATGTCGAGCCTGCTGGCCAAAACCGGCTGCCAAAGCCGCACCCAGCTGCTGCTCTGGGCGCTGGGTGAGCGATAAGCTCAGAACAGGAAGCCGCCAAGCGACTTCCATTGCCGGCTTAGCTCAGTGGTAGAGCAGCGCTTTTGTAAAGCGAAGGCCATCGGTTCAAATCCGTTAGCCGGCTTTTTGGTTCAGATCCATTACGAGGGAGGGGGTGCAACGGGTCTTGGGGATCGGGGCCTGCCGGAGGAGCCCCGTCGCTTGATAGTGGGTTGATTAACAACTTGCCTAGATCAAGACTCTCCAGGGCACCAACCAACAACAACCTCCCGCCTAGGCACCCACCGAGAACAACTCC
>NZ_JAGQDB010000063.1:0-14711 GCF_024346495.1 Cyanobium sp. A1C-AMD
GAGGGGCACTGGAGCCTGGGCCCCGATCGCATCGGTGCCTGGCCCTGGGTGAGCGAGCTCTGCTTGGTGTGGGGCGAGCGCCGCCGCCGCGCCGTGATTCGTCATGGCAGCGAACGGCTCGAATCGCTGGTGGTTGTAAGCGAGGCGAGGCCAGGGATGGAGGAACCATTACCTCCCGCGCCGCTGCAGGCCCTAGCTAGCCCGGCCCCCACTTGCCCAGGCTTGATCTGGAGCCTGCCGGCAGCGTTAGGCATAACCCTCCAAACGGCGGATCGCCGGCAGTCTGGGGTGCCAGAACAAGTAGCCCTGTGCTGGCAGCCCGAACCGGGTATCCACCTGGAAATTCGCAGGCGCTACGGCGCCTATGGCGCGCTGGAGCCCTGAGGGGCCACGGCCGCCGGCACATTGGCGCTGCTTGGGTTGTAGGCCTTCTCCACGCTGTTTGCATTGCGAAGCCGTTTCACCAGCGTGGATTCCGCCACCCGGTATTGGCTGTCCTTCTTGGTGCCGAGATCCTCGAGCTTGAGGCGCTGGGCCTCGAGCTCAGTCATTTTTGCCGTCACATCAGGGTCGATGCCGTGCTTGTGGATGTCGCGGCCACTGGGGGTGAGGTATTTGGCGATGGTCACGGTCATCCCGGAGCCATCAGATAGCCCCCGCACCGACTGCACCAAGCCCTTACCGAAGGTTTTCTGGCCCACCAGCACCGCCCGGTTGTTGTCCTGCAGGGCGCCGGAGAGAATTTCACTGGCGCTAGCTGAACCCTCATTGACCAGCACCACCATGGGCTTGGTGGTGAGGGCACGGCCGTTTGCGCGCTTGACATCCTGGATGCCGTCACGGGTTTTGGTGGAAACGATCGTGCCTTCGTTTAGCCACTGGCGGGCAATCTCCACGCTTGCCATCAGCAGGCCGCCTGGGTTGCTGCGCAGATCGAGCACATAACCTTGGGCCCCTTTTTCTTCGAGGTCCCTCACCGCCTGGCGCATGTCCTTGGTGGCGGTGGCATTGAATTGCTTGAGGCGGATATAACCCACCTTGACGCCATCAGCACTGGTGTTGATCTGGTGGTCGACGGCATGGAGCTCGATGCGCTCCCGAGTAAGGGGCAACTCCAGGGTCTGAGCCTTGCGCTTGAGGGTGAGGGTCACCGTGGTGCCGGCCTGACCACGGATCAGCTTGACGGCATCCTCGGTACTCATGCCCTTGGTCGACTTGCCGTCGATCGCCACAATCACATCCTTGGGCTGAACGCCAGCTCGCGAAGCGGGCGAACCTTCAATCGGTGAAACCACCACCAGATTTTTTGTTTCCTTATCCAGGCTCAGCTGGATTCCCACCCCGGAGAGTTCTCCGGAGGTGTCGATCTGCATCTCCTTGAATTCCCTTGGATCGAGAAAACGGGTGTAGGGGTCATCGAGGCTGCCGAGCATGCCCCGGATCGCTTCATAGGCCTCCTTAGAGCTGCCGTAACTCTTGGCGAGCACGTCACGCCGCAGGCTGCGCCATTGCTCTGGCTTGTACTTGCCGTTGATATCCAGATAGTCGCGGAAGACGATCTGCCAGGTCTGGTCGATTACTTCCTTGGGGCTGTCGCTGATACGGGATGAACCCCCGGGAGGGGTCACCACTTCCCTAGCCACCACCGCCGTGGCCGCACAAGCGCCTATGCCAACCAGCACAAGCATGCTGGCGCGGGGGCTGGCCATCTGGAAGAGCCGTCAGGGCCCGGGAAACGTCTTCTCAAGCTAGCGCCGTTATCCAACCCCAACCGGGGCGGGTTACCGGAAGTGAGCAGGCGCTCAGGGATCAACCCAGCGACCGTCCTCCTTGATCAGGGCGATCAGGGCTGCCACTCCCTCGGCCTCCGGCACCCGCCGGATCTCGTCGCGGCCCCGATACAGAGAGATGGTGCCGGGGGTTTTACCCACATACCCGTAGTCGGCGTCGGCCATTTCGCCCGGCCCATTAACGATGCAACCCATCACGGCGATATCGAGGCCAGTGAGATGGGCGGTGGCGTTGCGCACCTGATGCAGCACCTCCTCCAGGTTGAACAGGGTGCGGCCGCAACTGGGGCAGGCCACGTATTCCACCATCGTCTTGCGCAGCCCCAAGGCTTGCAGGATCGAGTAGCAAACAGGAATTTCCTTCTCGGGGGCCTCAGTGAGTGACACCCGGATCGTGTCGCCTAGCCCCTCAGCCAGCAAGGGCGCAATGCCGGCGGTACTTTTAATTCGCCCGTAGTCGCCATCGCCTGCCTCGGTGACTCCCAAATGCAGGGGGTAAGGGAAGCCCTCCGCATCCATGCGGTCGGCCATCATTCGGTAGGCGGCCATCATCACCGGCGCCCGCGAGGCCTTCATTGACACCACGATGTTGTGGAAGTCGAGCCGGTCGCAGATGCGGATGAATTCCATGGCGCTCTCCACCATGCCCAGGGGCGTGTCGCCATAGCTGAACAACATCCGCTCAGCCAGGGAGCCATGGTTGACACCGATGCGCAGGGCCTTGTCCTCCTGCTTGAGCAATTGAACCAACGGTTCAAATGTTTCGGCGATGCGCTCACCGATGGCAGATACCTCCTCGGGGCAGAATTCGGTGCGATTTGGGTCGGGCTTGTCAAACACGAACAGACCCGGGTTGATCCGCACCTTGTCGACGTGCTGGGCAACCTCCAGGGCAATCTTCATGCCGTTGTGGTGCACGTCGGCCACCAGTGGCACCGGCTGATAGGTGTCTTCCAATCGCTGGCGAATTTCTTTTACCGCCTTGGCGTGGGCCAGGGAAGGCACCGTAAGCCGCACGATTTCGCAACCGACTTCATGAAGCCGCCGGATACCGGCCGTAGCCCCTTCGATATCAAGGGTGTCCTCGTTGATCATCGACTGCACCGCCACCGGATGGTCGCTACCGATCCAAATGTCTCCCACCCGCACGCTGCGGGTCTGGCGCCGGTGAATCAAGGTGTCGTAGCGAGCTGGGGTGCCGGTCATGGCTGGGTGAAGCGGGGGGCCGGGAAGGGCAAAGCCTGTCACAAAAGCCGCTCAAGCGACGAGGGTGTCAAACGGATTGAGCAGTTCAGCAAGGCGGGCGGGATTGGCCAGAAAAGAATCGGCGTACTTCCTGGAAGTCGGCTGCCGTGAGCGCGCGGGGCGAGCCCTCGGCCTGCGAGTTAAAGCGCAGCAGATAGGAGGGATGCAGGACCGGCATCAGGCGCCGGCCCCGCAAAATTTCAATCTCGCTGGCTTGCCACTGGCCCCGCAGGCTGGTGATGCCGCCCTTAATTCCAAGCACCCCCTCCAGCGCCGTGGCCCCCACCAGCAGGATCACGGCCGGATTCACTAAAGCGATCTGATGATCAAGCCAAGGGCGGCAGGCCGCCAGCTCCATGGGCTTGGGCTTGCGGTTGCCGGGGGGGCGGCACTTGACCACATTGGCCACGTAGGCATCTCGGTTGCTGTCGATGCCAGCGGCAGCCAGCAGCTGATCGAGCAGCTGGCCGGAGCGACCCACAAAAGGCAAGCCAGCGCTGTCTTCCTGAGCGCCGGGTCCCTCGCCGATCAACATCAGCCGGGCGGCGGGGTTGCCCCGACTCACCACCACCTGCTGCCTGTCCGCGGCCAGATCACAGCGGCGACAGGCTGCGCAATCGAGCAGCAACTGCCCCAGGAAATCGGGCGCTGCAGGGGTAGAAGTCGTCACGGCAAAACCATCAACGTGTAACTAGCTGGCCATTTCGTGCCCCTTTGAACCGTACGCGGCAAATCCGTAAGGCAGGATGCCAGTCAGTGCTGAAGCCGCGCGTCCTGATGCCGGACACAGGGATGACCGCCGCGCCCACCACCACTCCGGCCCTCTCTGCCCGGGCCCGGGCCCTCCAGCCCTCCCTCACCCTGGCCATTGCCGCCCGAGCCAAGGCCCTCAAGGCCGATGGTCAAGACATCTGCAGCCTCAGCGCCGGCGAGCCTGATTTCGACACCCCGGCCTTCATCCGCCAGGCCGCCACGGCTGCTCTGGAGGCAGGCCACACCCGCTACGGCCCAGCTGCCGGAGAGCCTGCCCTGCGCGATGCGATAGCCGCCAAGCTCAGCACTGAAAACGGCATACCGACCAGCGCCCAACAGGTACTGGTCACCAACGGCGGCAAGCAGGCGCTCTACAACCTGTTCCAGGTGCTGCTCGAGCCCGGCGACGAGCTGCTGCTACCTGCGCCTTACTGGCTCAGCTATCCAGAAATAGCCAAGCTGGCCGGCGCCACGGTGACCATGCTGCCCAGCTCAGCGGCCCAGGGCTTCCGCCTCGATCCGGCCCAACTGGAGGCAGCCATCACTCCAGCCAGCAAGTTGCTTGTGCTCAACAGCCCCGGCAATCCCACCGGCATGGTGCTGAGCCGGCCTGAGCTGGAGGCGATCGCCACCGTGCTGCGCCGCCATCCCCAGGTGGCCGTGGTGTGCGATGAGATCTATGAATTCCTGCTAGCCCCAGGCCACACCCACCACAGCTTTGCCGCCGTGGCACCAGACCTGGCCAATCGCGTCTTCACGGTGAATGGTTTCGCCAAGGGCTGGGCCATGACCGGTTGGCGCATTGGCTGGCTGGCCGGCCCCCAGCCGGTGGTGGCCGCCGCCAGCGCCCTGCAGAGCCAGAGCACCAGCAACGTCTGCAGCTTTGCCCAGTTCGGTGCCCTGGCTGCAATCGAAGCACCTCGCGACTGCGTGGGCGACATGGCGGCCAAGTTCAACGAGCGCCGCAGCCTGCTCAGCGCGGGCCTGATGGCTATCGCAGGATTGAAACTGCTTCCGCCTGAGGGGGCGTTCTATGCCTTCCCCGATGTAAGCGGCTTCGGCCTCGATTCCATGACCCTGTGCAACCGGCTGCTCGATGAGGTGGGCCTAGCGGTGGTACCTGGAGTTGCCTTCGGCGACGACCGCTGCATTCGGCTTTCCTGCGCTGCCGGGCCTGCCACGATTGAGGATGGCCTGGCGCGTCTGCGGCGCTTTCTGGCTGCCCTCTGATTCCCCTTTCCAAATAAATGTCCACCCGAGAACGTTTGACCGCCGCATTTACAGGGCTTTGCCTAGCCCTGCTACCGGCGGTCCTTCCCCCCGTGCCCGCCTCCCTGCTGCCGGCGGCCGAAGCCCAGCAGGTGCTCCGCATCGGTGCCATCCCCGACCAGAACCCTGAGAAGCTGAATCGCCTTTACGGCCTGGTGGCCGATGAGCTAAGCCAGCAACTAGGGGTAAAGGTCAGCTATGTGCCCGTCACGGATTACGCAGCTGCTGTTAGCGCCTTCCGCACCGGCAGTCTTGATCTGGTCTGGTTTGGCGGTCTCACCGGTGTGCAGGCCAGCCTGCAGAAACCCGGTGCCCAGATGCTTGCCCAGCGAGACATCGACGCGCAGTTTTACACCGTGTTTATCGCCAATGCCCGCAGCGGCATCAAGCCGATCCAGAACCAGAAGGGGCTAGTGGCCCTCAAAGGCAAGCGCTTCACCTTTGGCTCGGAAAGCTCCACCTCCGGCCGGCTGATGCCCCAGTACTTCCTCGCACAGGCCGGCGTCAAGTTGGCTGATTTCGCCGGCGGAGCCCCCGGCTTCAGTGGCAGCCACGACGCCACCATCGCCCTAGTACAGAGCGGCACCTACGACGCCGGCGCCGTCAATGAGCAGGTGTGGAAGAGCAACCTGCGCAGCAGCAAGGCCAACCGCAGCAAGGTGGTGCAGATCTGGCGCACCCCCAGCTACCCCGACTACCTATGGCTGGGCCAGCCCAACCTCGACCAGCGCTTCGGCAAGGGCTTCAGCGCCAAGCTGCGCCAGTCGATCATCAGCTGGCGACCCACTGACCCAGAGCAAAAGCAGATCTTGAGCCTGTTTGGTGCCCAGCAATTCACCACGGTGAAGCCGGACGAATACAAGCAGATCGAGCAGGTGGGGCGGCAAATCGGCAAGATCCGCTGACACAGGCCGGCGTTTGGGTCCAGCAGCATTCAGAATCAGCTCTCTCCAGCGCCTCAGATCCGTGGTCTGGTTGATTGATTTGGTGTTGCTGCTGGCAGGCTTTGTGCTTTGGAGCCGCGCCAATAATGAAGGCGATGAGGCTTGGTCCCTGTTTCTGCGCAGCATCGCCTTTCTTGATCTGGCCTTCATCACCTTCGGCAACGGCCAACTGCTGATTGAGATTCCCGCCCTCGCCCTAGCCCTGGCCCTGCCCTCAGCGGCCAGCCTGGACCGGCGGCGCCCCTGAAACGTCCATGAATCCCCGCGGCCCTGATCTGATTGAGGTGTCCTTAGTGGCTCTGATCCTGGCGCTGATCGTTTACCGCCTCACCCTGGTCTGAAGGGGGGCATGTCTGCACTGCTCAAACTTCAAGACATCACCGTCAAGGGCCGCAGCCAGCCTCGCCTTGATCGGGTGTCGCTTCAGGTTGATGCCGGTGAACGGATCGCCCTGCTGGGTCCCAGCGGAGCTGGCAAAAGCACCTTGCTGGCCGTGGCCAATGGCTTGCTGACCCCGCAGCAGGGCAGGGTGTTTTGGCAGGGAGAGGCCCGGGCCCGCAGCGGACGGGCCCGACGACGGCAGCAAGCCCGGATCGGCACCCTTTGGCAAGACCTGCGCCTGATCGAGGAGCTCACCGTGCAGCAAAACCTCAACGCCGCCCGGCTAGCGGTCTGGGGCTGGCCGCGGGCCCTGCTCAACCTGCTGATGCCCCTAGAGACCAAGGCCTGCACAACGATGTTGCAGCGACTTGATCTCGATCCAGCCCTGCTCAACCAGCCCGTCTCCGCCCTCTCCGGCGGCCAGCGCCAGCGGGTGGCCCTAGCTCGACTACTGCGACAGGAACCAGAACTGCTTCTAGCCGATGAACCTTTAGCCAGCCTTGATCCCCGCCTGGCCAGTGAACTGTTAATCCTGCTGCTGGAGCTCGCCAACCCGCCTCGGGCCTTGCTGCTGAGCCTGCACCGTCCCGATTTGCTGGCTGGTTTCGATCGAGTGCTGGGGCTGCGGGCCGGGCGCCTTGTCTTTGACCAACCCATGGCCAGCCTTGAGCCAGGCCAGCTCGAGGAGCTTTACGCCGGGACCCCAGGGGCATGAGACCAGCGGCGCCGTTGTGGGTGTTGCTGCCCGCCCTAATTGTGGTACCGCTGCTGGCGTTGCTGCCGGGAATAAGCCATGGCGGTGGCTGGGAGCTGGTGGGCCAATTTGCTGCCGCAGCCCTGCGGCCTTCCCTTGATCCCATAGTGCTGGGATCGGTGCTGGGCGGCCTAGCCGTAACAGCCGGCATGGCCCTATTGGGCTGGGCCGGCAGCCTGGTGCTGGGCTTGGTGCTGGGAATCGCTAGTTCAAGGGTGGTGTGGCGCACCTGCTACGGCAGCGCCGCTCCAGCCAGCTGGATACGCCGGCTACTAGCCATACCGCGCTCGATTCACGAGCTGCTCTGGGGGCTGCTGTTGCTTCAGGTGGTCGGGCTTCAACCAGTGGTGGCGGTAGTGGCAATCGCCATTCCGTTTGGAGCGCTGGTAGCCCGGGTGGTCAGCGACCTGCTGGATGCCCTGCCCACCGCCAGCCTGGAGGCCCTGCGCTGCGGCGGCAGCCCCGCCCCCACCGCCCTATTCACGGCCCTGGGGCCGCCCCTGCTGCCCCAGGTGATCAGCTACAGCGGCTACCGGCTCGAATGCGCCTTGCGCAGCGCCACCCTGCTGGGAGTATTTGGCCTGGGCGGGCTGGGCACCGAGCTGCGCCTCACCCTGCAATCGCTGGCCTTCAACGAGCTTTGGAGCGGCCTGTGGCTACTACTGGCAGTGATGCTTCTGCTGGAGGCATTGATGGGCTGGCTGCGGCGTCGCTGGGCCATGCCGGCACGGCTGGGCCTGAGCCAGCAGGGGGTGGGCAGCCAGGGTCAGGAGATGGTGGCTGTGGCAATGGCCATGCTGCCCGTGCTGGTGCTGGTGGCATGGCGCCTGGAGGTGCAGCCCGCCACCCTGTTGCAGTGGCAAGGCCTGCCACCGCTGGGCGCGTCCGACTGGGGAGCCGTGGCCGCCCTGCCCTGGCCGAGCCTGATAGGCAACACTCTGGTGCTCACCTTCGTAGCCGCGGCCCTAGCTGTAGGGCTGGCGCCGCTGCTACTGCTGCTTGCGACGCCCTGGCCTGCGGCGGGCGCGCTAGTGCGGGGGCTTTGGGCCCTGGGCCGGCTATGGCCGCCACCGCTAACGGCGCTATTGCTTCTGTTTGTGCTCCAGCCCGGGGTGCTTACAGGTGCCCTTGCCCTGGGCTTCCACAACCTGGGCATTCTCGGACGCCTGCTACTAGAAGCCGCCGAAACCAGTGGCGGCAACAAGGAGCAGGCCCTGCTGGCCTCAGGGGTGGGTCCTCGCCTGGCCCTGCTCTACGGCCGCTTCAGCGGCCTGGCGCGTCCCTACTTGGCCTATGGCGCCTACCGGGCTGATGTGATTTTGCGCGAATCGGTGGTAGTGGGGCTAGTTGGGGCCACGGGCCTGGGCAGCCAGCTGCTGGAAGCCCTGAGTTCGTTTGCCGGCGACCAACTGCTGGCCCTTGTGCTGGCCTATGCGCTGCTGACCTTGCTGGGGGAAGATCTCAGCGACCGCGCACGCCAGTGGCTGCTGGAGACCCCCCATGGTGATGGCCATCCCCAGGAAGCTGGTGGCACTTGGCGATAGCGGCGTTTTGGGCTGGGGTGATCCCCTTGAGGGGGGCTGGTGCGAACGGCTACGGCGCCACTGGATGGAACTGCCGGGCGGCCCGGTGCTCTACAACCTCGGCGTGCGTGGCGATGGCCTGGAGCGACTGGCAGCCCGCCTCAGCGCTGAGGTTGGCTGCCGCGGTGAGCTACGACGCCAGCTGCCCCAGGGGATCCTGCTCGGCATAGGCCTCAACGACACCGCCCGGGTGGGACGTCCTGATGGGCGACCCCAACTGGATGCCGAAGGCTTTTTGTTTGGCTTGCAGCAGCTGCTGCACAAGGCCAAGGAGATCGCTGCGGTGCATGTGATCGGCCTCACCCCGGTGGAGGAGAGCGCCATGCCCTATGCCGGGGTGCTCTGGTATTCCCTGGCAGACATTCGTCGCTACGAGGCCCTGCTGGAAGAGGCCTGCCTGGAGGCGAATGTGCCGTTCCTGCCGCTGCTGGAGGGGCTGCTGGCCGATTCCGACTGGCCCCTATGGCTGAGCAACGACGGCCTGCACCTCAACAATGAGGGGCATCGCCGGGTATTTGAGCGGGTGCGCTCCTGGCCGGCCCTTCTGGACTGGGCCGATCTGCAGCTACGCCAAGAGCCCACCTCCTTGGGCTACTAAGCAGCACGGAGCGAAGGTTTCTTATCACCCATTCGGGTGAGAACGCTTCACCACCCTGGGGGAGCCAGCCGCATGGGCACCGCGGCGACGGTAATAACACCGACGCCTCCACCCCATGGCCAGCTCCTGCCCAGCATCTGCCCACTCGAAAACATCTGCCCGCCAGCGCCGCAGCGGCCAAGCCGATCCAGCCCAGGCCGAGCTGGGCCCCTCCCAGCTGCACACCCGCAACCGCAGCTGGCTTGAATCCATGGCCGCCAGCCCCGACGCCGCAACCAAGCTCTGGTGGCGCAACGCCCTGGTGGAGCACAACCTCGCCCTGGTGCGCATGGTGGCCCAGCGCCAGAGCCAGCGAACGGGTCAACCTTTTGATGAGCTGGTGTCTGCGGGCTGCCTGGGGCTGATCCGGGCCGTGGAGGCCTTCGACCTGCGCCAAACCTGCAATCTCAGCAGCTATGCGGTGCCCTACATCCGCGGCGCCATGCTTCACGATGTCCGCGACCACGGCCAGCCGCTGCATACCCCCCGGCGGCTGCGGGAGCTGCAGCAACGGGCCCGGCGGCTACAGGAGCAGCGCCGCGGCCAGGGTCTTGCACCGCTTGCCGCCGCAGATCTGGCCTTAGAGCTCGGTTGCAGCACCGCCCAACTTGAGGAGGCCAGCGCAGTGCAGCGGGCCCTGCAGGTGCGCAGTCTCGATGCCCCGCTCAGCGGCGAAGACGAGCAGGCGGGCACCCTGCTCGACCAGCTGGCAGCTGGGTCAACAGCCGCAACCAGCGCCGGCGACGATCCGAGCAACGATCCGACGGCTGGCGAAAGGGCTTTAGAGGCCCATTGGTTGCAGGCTCAGCTAAGCCAGCTGGGCGGCATCGAGCAGCGGTTGCTGCTGGGTCACTGGATCGAGGGTCTGGGCTGGTGCGAGCTGGCCCTTGAGCACAAGCTCAGCAGCCGCCAAGCCCGGCAGCGTGGCGAGGCCCTGCTGGCCTGGCTTCAGGAGAACGCCATCGCAAGAAGCGCCGCGATCGCGGTCTGAAGCCCGTTCACCAGCTCGTTGCTGAGCCAGCCCCAACGCTGTTGGAAGCTGGCTCCGATCAGGCTTTCGATCAAGGTGGCCCCCAGTCCCACCAGGGTCACAAGCAGCCAGGCGCCGCTGCCAGCCAGCAGCCCCAGGGCCAGCATCAGGGCCGCCATCAGCGCACTGCCCGCCAGGCTGGCGGCGGTGCCCTCCAAGCTGATCGCCCCTTCCGTGCCGGGGGGCACCGGACGCAAGGTGGTGATCAGCAGCGTGTGGCGCCCCCAGCGCTTGCCGATTTCACTGCCGAATGTGTCGGCCAACTTGGCGGCGAAGCTGGCAGCAAAACCAACCAGCAGAAGCGGCGCCGCTGCCGGCGCCAGGGCGGCAGCGCCAGCCAGTAGGGCACCAGTAGCGGCCGAACCCCAAACGTTCTCCGGCCCTCGCAACCCGCCCCGCGCCTCCGCCAATCCCCGCGCCTGCTTGGTGCGAAAGCCCAGGCGCGTCACCAGGGAGCCCAGGGCCAGATAGATCACCACCGCCAGCCAGCCCCGCAGGCCGAGGCAACCCCACAGCAAGCTGCCGAGGATGCCGGCATGCACCCAGCCAGCGCGGGTGAGCAGGGGCAGGCGCTGGGCAAGGAAGATCAGCACCGCATTGAGGGCCAGGGCCAGGAGCCAGTGGCTCCAGGTCTGTGGGGCGACGAGTGCAGGGGAGAGCAGGGCAGGCACTACAAGGGCCTGGGCAGACATCAGCACAGGGCAGCAGCGGCGCCAACAAAGTGTGTTGCACAGCGTGGCAGCAGCGTCACAGGGCAGCGCAGCAACGGATAATCCCCATTACGACGCTGCTGCCGTGATGGTGTTCAACCGCAAGGCCTCCTTCTTCTTAGATCTGGGCAGCGAAGGGGCCACACCAGCGCAGGTGGCGATCGCCGAGGCCAAGCCCGATCCCAGCGAACCGGAAGCCAGCCAAGCGGCAACTTTCCAAATAGGCACTGGCCCTTCCACTGCAGCTGCAGCAGCAGCAACGCCAGCGAGCCCAGCTCCAGCAGGCTCGGCACCCACAACTGCTGAAGCGATCGCTGCCGAATTGCGGGCCGCCCAGGAGGCCCTGCCCCCACCCAGCAACGCCACCTTCGCCCCCGACTGCCTCAACCCCGCCAACGCTCTGCCAAGCCGCCGTCGCCTAGCCGGCGCAAACCTGGCTGGTTATAAGGCGATGGCCTCTGGGATGTTCCGCAACTAACTCAGCTGGGCACGCCAATCTGCTGGGCACGCCAGTGGCTGAGCAGCCCTGCTGCCGACACTGCAGCGGTGCTGCAACGCAAGATCGTGGTGCCCAAACTCACGGCTTGCCATCCGTGGGCCAGCGCCAAGGCTTCCTCCCCTGAAGTCCAGCCCCCCTCCGGGCCAATCGCCACAGTGAGCGGCTCGCCGCTGGCCCCAGGCGGGTCTCCTAAGCGCTCCAGCGCCTGGGCTAGCAGGGCCAGGCCCGGCCGTCTGGCGGTGCACAGCAGCCCCCGGCCTGAACCACCGGGCGGCCGGGCCCCCAGCAGCTCGGCGGCTGGCCGCAGCGACTCCAGCTGGGGTTGCCACAGGCGCTCACACTGCTCCACCGCCTCCCGCAGGATCGCCTCTGCTCGCTCCGGCTTCAGGGAGTCGGCGGCAACGCTGCGCTGGGCCTGTAGAGGGGTGAACCGATCCACACCAAGTTCACAGGCCATGCGCAACAACACGTCGGCATCGCGCTTTGGCAGGGCCACCGCCAGCTGCAGTGGCGGCGCCGGTGGAGGCTCAAACGCCAGGGGGGAGCTGGGGGGCTGCTCCAGCAGAGCCTGATCGGCAGGACCCAACAGGGCAGTCCAGAGACTGCCTGCCCCATCCACCACCGCAAAGCGATCGCCGGGGCGCAAGCGCAGCACCCGGGTGAGGTAGTGGAGCTCCTGGCGATCCAGCTCCAGCTCAGCGCCAGCAGAGGGGCCGGCAGGCAAGCGACCGGGGGTTATTAGCAGACGGCGCAGATCCCGAGTCACGCTGCTTCCTAGTCGCGGGACTGGGGGACTTCGTGATCTTCGCCAGCTTCACCATCCTCTTCGTCGTCGTCGTCTTCTTCTTCGTCGCTGTCATCTTCATCTTTGTCTTCGTCCTCAAGCTCATCGAGGCCAGGGAACAGGGCATCGGGTTGCTCCTCGATCGGCCAGTCCTCGTTGAGGCCACCAATCAGCAACTCCTCAATTTCGAGCACGTCGTTGTTGAGCTGGCCCAGGGCATTGATCAACACGTCGAGGGCGAAGGCATCACTGGTGCCGAGATCCACCCAGCAACGCGCCCACTCCTCCTGATATTCCATAGGGCCCATGTTGTGCATCAGGGCTGGCAGGGCGCCGGCAGCAGCCTCGTGGCTGTAGGCCATCCAGCCCAGCTCCGCGCCCTCCTCGTGGGCCTGGAGGTTTTCGGCGTTGAAGCCCCCCAACTTGCCCAGGTAAAACCAACTATCGAAGGCGGTTTCCAAGTAGCCGCGCTCACCCGAACCCACCGGGTGGGGGAAACGCATCCAGATCCAGCAGTTGAAGGGATTGAATTCGCGGAAACGCACCTCCATGGCGGATTGGCTGCAACAGAGAACTGGCTCAATCAAACACGCCCGCCGGCATGCTGGGGGGATGCTTGAGCTCCGCAACGTCAGCTACCAACCGGCCACGGCGGTGGCACCGGTGCTCTGCGGCGTCAGCCTCACCCTGGCCGTGGGCCGCGCTTCCCTGGTGGCCGGCCGCAGTGGCAGTGGCAAAACCACCCTGCTGGAGGTGATCAGCGGCTTGGCCGAGCCCTCTAGCGGCCAGGTGCTGTGGGAAGGCGAGCGGCTCAATGGTCGCCAGCTTCGCTGGCTATGCGGCCTGGTGTTTCAGTTTCCGGAGCGCCATTTCCTCGGCCTCAGCGTGGGGCAGGAGCTGAAGCTCGGTCACCGCCGGCTCACAGCAGAAGAGGCCCAGGCAGCCCTGCAACTGGTGGGTATGGAAGGGTTGTCATTGCAGCAGGCGCCGGAGCAGCTCAGCGGCGGCCAGCAAAGGCGCCTGGCCCTGGCAGTGCAGCTGCTGCGCAACCCCCGGGTGCTGCTGCTGGATGAACCCACCGCAGGCCTCGACTGGGCCGTTCGTGGCGAAATCCTGGAGCTGTTGGCGGCCCTCTCCCAGGAGCGGGCCGTGCTGGTGGTCACCCACGAGCCGGAGCTATTTCGCGGCGTGATCGATGGTGGCTGGCGGCTGGAGCGGGGCCAGCTGGAACCTTTCGGCGCGCTGCCTACGATGGCCCCAACAATGGCCACACCCCAGGAAAACCAGCCTTGAGCGACCAACTTCTCCGGGCCACGGCCGCCGGCGGCGGCATCCGCATGGTGGCGGTCAGTACCACCCAGGCCAGCCGCACCGCCAGGGAGCGCCACCAGCTCTCTTTTCTCGCCAGTGCCCTGCTGGGCCGGGCCATGACGGCTGGGCTGCTGCTGGCCAGCTCGATGAAGGTGGCCCATGGCCGCGTCAACCTGCGGATTGCCTCCGATGGCCCCTTGAAGGGCCTGATGGTGGATGCGGGCCGCAACGGCACTGTGCGCGGCCATGTGGGCTACCCGGGCTTGGAGCTCGAGCTGCTGAAAGATCCAGAAGGCCTGGCCCACTTTGACTTCAAAACCGCCTGCGGCACCGGCTATCTGCACGTGGTGCGAGATCTGGGTGAAGGCGAGCCCTTCAGCTCAACGGTGGAGCTGGTGAGCGGCGGCATCGGCGAAGACCTGGCTTCCTATCTGCTGCACTCCGAGCAGACCCCTTCAGCGGTATTCGTGGGCGAGCAGCTCGACAAGAGTGGTGTGGTTTGCAGTGGCGGCGTGCTGGTGCAGGTGATGCCAAAGGCCGCCCGCGAACCAGCGCTAGTGGCCCTTCTCGAGGAGCGCTGCCGCGAGGTGAAGCACTTCAGCCAACGACTAGCCGAGTGCGAAGGCCAGCTACACAACCTGCTCGAAGATATTTTCCCAGACCTCGATCCCCAGCCCCTGGAAGATGCTGAGGCCTGTACGCCGGTGCGGTTCCACTGCCCCTGCAGCCGGGAGCGCAGCGTCAGCGCCCTGAAACTGCTTGGCCACGCCGAACTCAACTCAATTTTAGTGGAAGACGGCCATGCCGAACTTACCTGCCACTTCTGTAATGAGATCTACACAGTTGGGGCATCAGAGCTGAGCGAACTAATCGCAGAGTTCGCTCCTGGCATGTAGACAGCAATGCCTGGGCTGTTCCAATAATCAAACAATTAGCTGGTTAAGTCATTAACCAAATCAACCAATCAGCAGGGCACCAAGCAACAACAGCAGCAGAGCCGGCAGGCTTTGCACTTGGGTCA
>NZ_JAGQDB010000064.1:0-13814 GCF_024346495.1 Cyanobium sp. A1C-AMD
AAACAATAACCATAAACTAAACAAAACAGATCTTAAAGAAGGCGCGGCTGCGGGCGCCGCCGTAGAGCTTCAGGGTCATGGATTGGTGCTGAGTTGCTTAGGAGTTGCGGCAGAGCCGTTGGATGTCGGGGATGCGATAAAGGCTGTTGATGTCGCTGGGCTGAGCCTCGGCCAGCTTTGTGTTCTTGGTGAGACCGTTGCTTGCCCCAAGCCTGTTGGCGAGGCTGGCCTTTTCCGCACCTCGGGCTGAGCGCCATTGGGCGCAGAGCTCCAGGTTGCCAAGTGCCGATGGAGCAACCAGCAAAAATGACATCAGAAGGTGGATGGCTTTGACCCTTCAGCGGCGATAATTGTTGCAGTAGTAGACGCGTCAGCTATGACCATCGCCTTGTTGATTGCCCTTGCCGGTTCCTTGGCCCTGATGGCTCTCATCGTCAAGCGTCTGGAGCAGGCCTGAGCTAGCGGGTGCCTGAGGCTGGGAGGCACGACTCACCTGCACAGGATTGGTCTTGGCCCGCTTAGCTGTGTACATGGAGTTGTCCGCTGCTGCCAGCAGCTCCTCGTTTGTGTTGCCGTGCTCCGGATAACGGGCGATGCCCACGCTGGCCGAGATGGCGATGCCCGGGTCGAGTTCGCCGAAGGGTGCTCGGCTCGCCTCCACCAGTTTCGAGCCCATCTTCAGCACCTAGTCGCCCACATTGTGGCCGAACTGGTCACTTACAGACTTGAAGCCATATCTGCTTGTAGAAGGCGTTGTTGGCCATCAGGATCCGGCCTTGGGGGTTGGTCACGAGAATCCCCTGACTGCTCTCCTCAAACACCGTGCTGGACAAGGACAGTTCCTTAGCGGCGGCTTCGCTCACCGCCAGGGCTGTGCGGGTGGTCAGATGATTGCTAACGAGGATCCGGCTGATCAGGGCGGCCACCATGCTGAGGCTGCTGCCGATCAGCATGGTGATCCAGAAGGCGTTGCCAATTCCGTTCGGGCCCACCTGCCGGGAGGCCAGCTGCACTCCCACCAGCCAGGTTCGGCCGGCAATCTCCAACTTTTCGTAGGAGGGATGGCTCAGGCCGTCGCTCCCTATCAGGTTGAGGTTGTCGTATAAGACATTGCGGGCGAGTGGTTCTGTGCCATCGAACACGAGTACACCGGTGCCAGCTAGATCGTGGTTGATGATGCCGCTGAGGGCGCTGTTCACCACATCTTTCATCCTCAGTGCGGAGAAGGCCCAGCCCCGCAGGGTGAGGTTGGTTGCACCGGGGATCTGAGCCTGATCGGTGTAGATCGGCAGAAAAATCAACACGCCTCTCTGCAGGTCCTCCTGGGTTTCCTGCACGAGTTGAACTTTTTCACTCAGGCTGGCTTTGCCCGTTTTCCATGCTCGGTCCATGGCCTGGCGGCGCTCCGGTTCGGAATACATGTCGAAGCCAAAGGCCCTGTGGTTGCGCCAGTCGAAGGGCTCCAAGAATTCGGTCGCGCTATAGGCCGGTCGGGCCCCCGGTGGTCGCACCTGGAACTTCGGAAATCCTTCCTGGCGGATGCGCTGTTCAAAGGCAGGTAGAGCGCTGGCTTACTTCTGTCGAGGCATTGAACAAACCCACCACGGCTCCCAGCATGGTGATGTTGATCTCGAGTTTGGTGCGCAGGGCCTCGATCACGTTATTGACCAGGGTGCTCTCGATCTGCAGATGTTCCTGTTTGCCGAAGCGGCGGGTCTGATCGAGCAGCGCCATGGTGCTCAGCAGGCCAGTGGCCAGCACCAAAAAAGGCAGCAGGTCGAGCGCCCGCCGCCTACGCCAGAAACTGCTGAAATGCTGGATCAGGATCCGGGGATCTACCCTCACTGCGGTATTCCTGACAACAATCAAACGCTAGCCATGGCGCCTTCGGCTCGCCCGGCTGCGGTAGGAGGAACTGAATGAAAAAGTCTGCCGCTAAGATTGGATTAACAAAGCTTTTAGTCCATGCTGACCCAAGTTAATCCTGGATTTCATGTTTGGCACGTCAGGCCCCCGCGATGATGCTACCGGTGTTGTGTTTTTATCACTGGTGCCTGGTCAAGAGTACGAATGGCATGAAAACCCAGTGCTTCAGTGGATCGTGCCAATCGTGGGGCGCTGGTTTGTGACAACGATGGATGGGGTGAGGGTCGAGATGGGGCCCGGCGAGATATCGTTTGGTGCTGATCAGAACTGTCGACTTATTGAAGGTCGTAGAGGTCATCTTTCTGGTGCTGTGGGCTCGGAACCTGCGGTGATCATGTTGATCCAGGTGGCCTCGAATCCGTTCGGAGTTGTTTGAGAGGGGTTGATCAAGATCGATAGAACCTAGGGATGTTATGGGTAACCCAGTTCACCCTCGCTGCTGGGATCTTTGATGTATCACCTCCCCTCAGCTGTCCCTGCTTCTTTGATCAACCGCTGAAGCCTGTCCAGCAGCGACTCATTACTCATGCGGTTGTTTAGCCGCTCCGCCAGCAAGGGGAAGGCCAGCGGGCCGGGCCGGGCGGTGCGCTCCAGCTGCAAACTGCATCGCTGCAGCCGCTGCAGGGCCACGGTGATCCGGGGCAGATCCAGCTGGTCGGTGAGCACTTCCGATCTGGCCTGGGTCAATAGGCGGTTGGCAGGTTCGTGGCGGCTGAACACATCAAAAAGCAGGGCGGCACTGATCTGCAGTTGACCGCCGGATTTGGACTGGCCGGGGTAGCCGTTCAGCACCAAGCCGCTGATCTGGGCAATGGCGCGGAAACGTCTCCGGCATAGCTCTGAGAGGTTGATTGCCTGCTCCAAGTCGTCCTTGAGATTGGTGGCGTCGAGCAGTTCTTCGGCGTGGAGCTCAAATAACTCTTCAAATGGATAGTTTTTTGGCGCTAGCAGTTCAAAGCCGTAGTCGTTTACCGACACCGTGATCGTGCTGGGCTGGTGGCGCGCCAGGCGCCAGGCCCAGAGAAAACCCAGGCCCTCGTGCACAAAGCGCCCTTCAAATGGATAGGCATAGAGGTGGCTGCCCTCACGGCTATTACATACCTCCACCAGCAATTCGTGTTGCCTTGGCAGCCTGGAGAGCTGTACCTGGCGCTGAAGCAGTGGCTCCAGGGCCATAAGTTCGGGGCTATCGAGCTTGGCTTCCCCCGCCAGGGCGCGGGCGCAGCGATCCACTTCGGCGCGCAGGTGCTGGCTGAGCAGGTCGGAAAGGGCCATCTGGCCGCCAGACCAGGCGGGCACGGTGCTGCTCTTTTTAGAGCTGGCCTTCACCTGGGCCGTCATCTCCCGCAGCCGCACGAATTCCAGTTGACGGCCGGCAAAGAAGAACACATCGCCGGCCTTGAGCCGGCCGATGAAGGCCTCTTCCACATGGCCGAGCACGGCGCCGCGCACAAAGCGCACGGTCACGGCCCGGTCGGCGGTGATGGTGCCGATGTGCAGGCGGTGCATCCGGGCGATCGCCTTTTCCTTCACCAGATAGAGATCGCCATCGCGCTCGAGCTTGCGGTAGCGCGGATAGGCACCAAGGCAGTCGCCGCCGTGCTCGAGGAAGCGCAGGCACCACTGCCACTCGCTATCGCTGAGCTGGCGGTAGCTCCAGGCGGTGCGGACCGTTGCCAGTGCCTGCTCCGGTTCGAATCCTGGGCCGCAGGCCAGGCTGGTGAGGTGCTGGAGCAGCACGTCGATCGGTGCCGTCGGTGGTCGGCGCGCCTCTACCAGCCCCTCGCTCAGGCCCCGCCGCAGCGCGCTCAGCTCCAGCAGCTCCAAGGCATGGGTGGGCATGAACAACACCTGGGAGGTGCCGCCGGGGAGGTGGGCGCTGCGGCCAGCTCGCTGCAGCAGCCGGGCCACATTTTTGGCAGAGCCGATCTGCACCACGCGCTCCACCGGCTGGAAATCCACGCCCAGATCGAGGGAGCTGGTGCACACAACCCAGCGCAGGGCTCCTGCTTTCACCCCGGCTTCGATCGCTTCGCGCTCGGCCCGGTCGATGGCGCTGTGGTGGAGCGCTAACGCGTGTTCCATTTCCGGGCAGGCGTAGCGGAGGCACTGGTGCCAGCGCTCGGCCTGGTTGCGGGTGTTGGTGAACAGCAGGGTGGAGACGCCGGGTTCCAGGGCCGCCACCAGATCTTCATAGCGGCGCAGGCCGAGGTGGCCGGCCCAGGGAAAGCCGTCGATCGTCTCGGGCAGCAGGCTGCGGATCTCCGTTGCCCGGGCAATCGGTGCGGTGATCAGGCGGGGTTGGCTGGCGGCACCCAGGGCGCTGCGGGCGGCCTCTTCGATATTGCCGATTGTGGCGCTGATCGCCCAGGTGCGCAGGCCCGGCTGCTGGCTGCGCAGCCAGCTCAGGCAGAGCTCGGTTTGGCTGCCGCGTTTGCTGCCCATCAACTCGTGCCACTCATCCAGCACCACCGCCTGAAGGCCAGCAAATAGGGCAGGGGCCTTGGGATTGGCCAGCAGCAGGCTGAGCGATTCCGGCGTGGTGATCAGGATTTCGGGCGGGCTGCGCAGTTGCTTGCCCCGCTCGTAGCTGGAGGTGTCGCCATTGCGGATGCCCACCCGCAGCGGCCAGCCCATCGCCTCGATTGGCTGCTGGATCGCCAGGGCCAGATCCCGGCCCAGGGCCCGCAGGGGCGTGAGATAGAGCAGGCGCAGGCCGGCGCTGGGCTCGGCCAGCAGCTCCGCGATCGGACCCATCACGGCGGCATAGGTTTTGCCCGAGCCGGTGGGCACCTGGATCAGGCCGCTCTCGCCGGCGAGGTAGGCCTGCCAGCACTGGCGCTGAAAGGGCAGGGGCGTCCAGCCCTGAAGCTCAAACCAGGCTTCGATCGGGGCCAGGAGATCGCCGGACTTTGGTTGGCCACGGGGCTTCCGGCTCATGGCTGGGCCGCCAGCAGGGCCAGGGCGCTGGCCAGGGTGTCGGCTTCGCTGGCCGGTTTGTCGTGGCGCCAGCGGGCGATGCGGGGGAAGCGCACGGCGATGCCGCTTTTGTGGCGGCTGGAGCGCTGCAGCCCCTCAAAGGCCAGCTCGAACACCTGCAGCGGCTGCACCGCCCGCACCGGCCCGAAGCGCTCGCTGGTGTGGCTGCGGATCCAGCGATCCAGCGCCGTGATCTCGCCATCGTTGAGGCCGGAGTAGGCCTTGGCGAAACTCACCAACTCCCCCTCGGCGTTCCAAAGCCCAAAGGTGTAATCGGTGAACAGGTTGGCGCGGCGACCGCTTCCGGCCTGGGCATACAGCAGCACCGCATCGAGGGTGTAGGGATCGCGCTTGTGCTTCCACCAGTGGCCCCGCTTGCGGCCGGCCAGGTAGGGCGAGGCGATGCCCTTGAGCATCAGCCCTTCGGCGGCGGCGCTGGCGGCCTGCAAGCGCAGGGGCTCCAGCTGCTCCCAGGCCGTTAGGGGTAGGCGGGGGGATAGGCGCAGGAGCCCGGCTTCAGGGGGGGGTGTCGTTTCAGGCAGGTATTGGAGCAGCTCCTCCAGGGCTGAACGGCGCTGGCTCAGGGGTCGCTGGCGCAGGTCGTCGCCCCCCAGCTCCAGCAGGTCGTAGGCCACGAAGGCCGCCGGACACTCGGCCAGCAGCTTGCGCCCTGGCGCTTTGCGGCCCAGGCGGCGCTGCAGCTGGGCGAAGGGGGCGGGCTGGTCGGAGCCTGCGGGCCACACCAGGATCTCGCCGTCGAGCACGGTGCCGTTGGCCAGGCACCCTGCCGCTGCGAGCAATTCGGGGAAGGCGGCACCTATTAATTCTTCGCCGCGGCTCCATAAAAAAACCTCGTTGGCGCGGCGGATCAGCTGGCCGCGGATGCCGTCGAACTTCCACTCCGCTTGCCAATCGCTGGCGGGGCCGGCCGGCTGCTGCTCCAAGGGCGATGCCAGGTAGAAGGGGTAGGGGCGGCTGGGCACCGCTTCGGCTCCATCGGCTAGGGCCAGCAGGGCGGTGAGGGCGGCAGCACTGGGCTTGAAGCCGCCCATCAGCCGGTGCTGCAGCTGCGCTTCCTCCAGCCCACTGAGGCGTGCCAGGGCGCGCACCACCAGCCCCTGGGCCACGCCCACCCGCAGGCCACCGGTGAGCAATTTGTTGGCTACCAGCAGTTCGGATCTGCTGAGGCCCCGCCAAAGCTGCCGCACCGCTTCTGCCTGCTCGCTGCCCTCCAGGGCGGCGGCGGCCGGCAGCAGCTGCTCCATCCAGGTGTGTAGGGAGTGCTGCAGGGGTTCGCTCGCCCCAGCGCCCACCTGGGCCCAGAGCAGGGTGATCGTTTCGGCCGAATCACCAACGTGGGCGTAGCAGTCGTCGAACAACCACTCCGGCAGGGGGGATTCCTCCAGGCAGATCTGGCGCAGCCGCCGACCGGTGATCAGGCGCTTGCCCTGCTTGCCCAGCAGCACGTGCAGGGCCCAGGCGCCATCGGCGGCATCAACACCACTGAAGTAGGCGACGAGGGCATCCACCCGGGCCTGGGTGCCGCTGCTGGCATCGAGGGCGCTGTAGAGATCGGCGAAGCGACGCATGCCGGTCTCAGCCCTCCAGCGGTTCGGCGCTGATCCCCTCCACCTCGCGCAGGTAGCGAGCCAGGCCATCGCTGTTGCCGTGGGTCACGTACACCTGGCGGGCGCCGCTCTGCTTGACGCTCTGGATCAGGCCGGGCCAGTCGGCGTGGTCGCTCATCACAAAGCCCCGTTCATAGCCGCGGCGGCGGCGGGCACCGCGCACGGCCATCCAGCCGCTTACAAACCCCGTCTGCGGCAGCTTGAACCGCTTCATCCACACTGAGCGGTGCGCTGAGGGCGGCGCGATCACCAGGCGGCCCGCCAGCGATTCCCCCTTGGCAACCGAGCTCACCGGCAGGGTGGGCGGCAGCCGCACCCCCGCCTCCCGGTAGGCCGGCATCAGGGCCTCCACGGCGCCGTGCAACAGGATCTCATCTTTGACACCGATGGCGGCTAGCTCCGCCAGCAGCCGCTGGGCCTTGCCGAAGGCATAGGCAAACAGGATCGAAGGGCGCTCCGGCGCCGCCTGCCACCAGCTCAGGATCTCGCCGGCCACCTCGGCGCCGCTCTGCCAGCGATAGATCGGCAGGCCGAAGGTGGCCTCAGTAATAAACACGTCTGCTTGCACCGGCTCAAACGGTGAGCAGCTGGGGTCGGCGCAGCGCTTGTAATCGCCGCTCACCAGCCAGCTCTCACCGCCCGCCTCCAGTCGGATCTGGGCGCTGCCCAGCACATGCCCGGCGCTGTGAAACGACACCCGGGCCTCCCCAATGCGATGGGCGGCGCCGTAGTCGACCGGGATCAGGTTGATCGTGGCCCCCAGGCGTTGCCGCAGTATTGCTTCGCTGGCCCCCACCGCCCAATATTCGCCGCAGCCGGGCCGGGCGTGGTCGGCGTGGGCGTGGGTGATCAGGGCCCGGGGCACCGGCCCCACGGGGTCTATCCAGGCCGCCGCCGCCCGGCAGTAGAGCCCCTGGGGGGTGTGCTCCAGCAGGCTGCCGGTGGGGAGGGGCATCTGAACGGGTTATCCCAGTGCAGTCTGTCTGTTGGCTTGAGGGGGGCAAAATCAGCTGCCGAGTTCTTGTTGTTTTCTCTCTACAGGGCTGGGTGGTGGTTGTTTAGACGTGTGCGGAGTTCTGTACGGGCTGTACAGAATCCTGCAGGCGGCGATCAGGGCCTATTGGCCGAGGAAAATCTTTCGCCGTTTGAACTAATGCCCTTTGCCAGGTGGCCCGCAGCGCCTGATTTAACGGCTCATGGCCAGCATCTTTTCGATCGGTGCCAGGGCCCTTAGCCGCAGCGCCTCATCCATCACGATTTCTGGTTCCATTCGATCGAGGCACTGCCACACTTTTTCCAGGGTGTTGAGCCGCATGTAGGGGCAGGCGTTGCAGCTGCAGCCATCGGCGCCCGGCACCTCGAAGAACTGCTTGGCCGGCACGGCCTTGCGCATCTGGTGCAGGATGCCCGGCTCGGTGAGCACGATGAAGCTCTCTGCTGAGCTGGCTTCGGCTCGGTGCAGCAGCTTGCTGGTGGAGCCGATGAAATCCGCCAGATCAAGTAGATGCTGCTGGCATTCAGGGTGCGCCAGCACCTCGGCGCCGGGATGCTCCAGCTTGAGCTGCAGCAGCGCCTGCTCGCTGAAGGTTTCATGCACGATGCAGCTGCCTGGCCAGAGGGTGAGCTGGCGGCCGCTCTGGCGCTGTACCCAGCGGCCCAGGTTTTGGTCGGGGGCAAACAGGATCGGCCGGTCGGCTGGCAGCTGCTTCACCAGATCCACAGCGTTACTACTGGTGCAGATCAGGTCGCTGAGGGCTTTCACTGCCGCCGAGCAGTTGATGTAGCTCACGGCGATGTGGTCTGGATGCTCGGCGCGGAAGGCGGCAAACTCCTCGGCCGGGCAGGCATCCGCCAACGAGCAGCCGGCCTCCAGATCTGGCAGCAGCACGGTTTTGTCCGGGCTGAGGATCTTGGCGGTCTCCGCCATGAAGTGAACGCCGCAAAAAACGATCACCTCGGCGTCGGTGGCGGCGGCCTTGCGCGAGAGCTCTAGCGAGTCGCCGATGAAGTCGGCAATGTCCTGAACGGCTTCGTCTTGGTAGTAGTGCGCCAGGATCACGGCCTTGCGCTCCTGCTTCAGGGCGCTGATCGCGGCGGGCAGATCTTGCGGTGCGTGGTTATTGGTGGCGGTGAAAACCAACCCGGGGGCCTCAGCTGATGCAGGATGGCACGAGCCTAGGCAGCAGTGATGGCGGTATCCGGCGGGGGGAAAAGGCTCCGCATTGCCATCGCCGGAGATCTGCATGGTGAATGGGACCACAGCGACCATGCGCTGCTGGACTGCCTGGCCCCCGATGCCCTGCTCGTGGTGGGCGACCTAAGCGATGGTCAGCAGCGGATTCCGGCCCTGCTGCGCCAACTGCCCATGCCAGTGGCCTGCATCCTTGGCAACCACGACACCGGCAAGGACGCTTCTGGGCGCACGCTGCAGCACCAGATCGACCTGCTGGGAGAGGTTCACTGCGGCTGGAAATTGCGAGCCCTGAGCCCGCCGGATCTGGCGGTGGTGGGGGGGCGGCCGGCAACCGCCGGCGGTGGCTTCAGGCTTTCTCGGGCGGCGCTGGCTGCCTTCGGCCCGGTGAGCTTGCAGGAGTCGGCCGATCGGATCACGGCCGCCGCCGCCACCGCACCCCCCGACTGGCCCCTGGTGTTGCTGAGCCATAGCGGACCCTCCGGACTCGGCAGCGATGCCACCTCCCCCTGCGGCCGCGACTGGAAGCCACCCGCCTGCGACTGGGGTGATCTCGACCTAGCCCTGGCCATCCGCCAGATCCGCCTCAATCGACCGGTGCCCCTGGTGGTGTTTGGGCATATGCACCACGCCCTTAGGCGCGGCCAGGGGGATCGCAAAAGCTTCTGCCGCGACCGGGCCGGTACCTCCTACCTCAACACCGCCTGCGTTCCCCGCCACGGCACCGATGGCGCCGGCCAGGCCCTGCGGCACTTCAGCTGGGTGGAGCTGGTGGGCCAGGAGGTCGTGATTGCCAGCCATCGCTGGTTTGGCCTTGGTGGTGAGCTGCTCTACGAAGAGCGCCTCTGGACTGCCCCCAAACCGGCCCCTAACCCGGCCCCTAACCCAGCTCCCGAAATGGCGCCGTGCTGATTTATGCCTGCGTCAGTGCCCATGGTTTTGGCCATGGCTCCCGCACCGCTTCCGTTTTAACCGCCCTGCATGGGCTGCGGCCCCACTGGCGCTTGGTGTTGTCCACGGCCCTACCTGAGGCCTTTCTGCGCTCCGCCCTGGGGCCCGTGCCCTTTGAACATCGCCCCTGTCGTTGGGACGTGGGCGTGGTGCAGGCCGATGCCCTAGGGGCGGACGCTGGGGCAACCCTGGCCGCCCTATCGGCCCTGGAAGCTGAGCTGCCCGCCCAGCTGGCGGTTGAGCAGGCCTGGCTGGCCGCCCAAGCGATGCCGCTGCTTGTGCTTGCAGACGTGCCCCCAGCGGCGGCGGCCTTGGCTCGAGGCCTCGGGGCGCCTCTGATCTGGCTGGCCAGCTTTGGCTGGGAGGCCATCTACGGGGCTATGGGTGCCGCTTTCAGCCCCTGGGCCGACCGTTGCCTGGCGGCCTACCGCCAGGGCGACCTGTTGCTGCGCTGTCCCCTGGCGATGCCGATCGACTGGGGCATCCCCGAGCTGTCGATTGGGCTCACCGCCGGTAGCCCCCGGCTTGAGCCGGGCAGCCTGGCCCGCCAGCTGCAGTTGCCGGAAGAGCGTGATCGTTGCGTGTTGGTGAGTTTTGGGGGGCTGGGCTACGACCTGGATCCGGAGTTGCTGCAGCTCTGGCCCGATCACGTGTTTGTTAGTCCCGATCCCCGTTTGGCCCCAGCTGCCAACTGCCGCCTGCTGCCTGCCGGGGTGCGGCCGCTGGAGGTATTAGGGCACTGCGCTCGCCTGATCACCAAGCCCGGATACAGCTCCTTTTGCGAGGCCTTGAGCGCCGGAGTGGGGGTGCATTTGGTGCATCGCGAAGGTTTTGCCGAAGCGCCCGTGCTGGAAGCGGCTTTGGTGCGCCACGGCTGGCACCGGCTGCTCAGCCAGGAGCAGGCCCGCCAGGGGGATTGGCAGCTCGACCAGCCTTTGCAGCCCCCCACTGGTAAGCCATTGGCTGGCCATGGTGCGGCGCAGGCGGCCGAGGCGCTGGCAGCTTTTGTAGCGGGTCGTTCGTTTTAGTCAAAAATTCAGACGTAATTTACCTGGGTCACAGTGATCTGAACCGTTCGCTGTAGTTGTTGACACTGGTGGACACCTGTGTGATTGGCACTAACTCCATCGTGTCTGGGTGGATTGATAGGCAAATTGGCACGAACAAATCTTTTCTACGCATTTCAGATTTGGCCGCCTGCAGGCGGTCTGCCGTTTGATCCGCTCCGGTATGACCTTGCCCAGCACCTGTTTTCGATCCGCCCTTGCCTTGGCTGTAGGCCTCGGCACCCTTTCCCTGACGGCTCCGGTAGCCCAGGCGTCTGAGTTGCTCAAAGGCTCCGAGTTGCTTCAAGCATCTGGGCCCTCTCAGCCCAGCTTCCCCACGGCTATTGCCCTGCCCCTGCCCCCACCGCCGGTGCGGATCTTCGCGATCACGGCTGAGCGCCGCGCCCTGCTCAACACCATTCGCTACGCCGAAGGCACCTGGGCCGATGGCGACGACATCGGCTACCGGATCATGTTTGGTGGCGGCCTGATGCCCTCCCTGGAGCGCCATCCCGACCGAGTGGTTCGCACTGCTCGCTATGCCAGTGCCGCGGCGGGTGCTTACCAGTTCATGCCCTTCACCTGGAACATGGTTTCGCGCTCCTTGGGAATCGCGGCCTTTGGCCCCCAGGTTCAAGACCAGGGCGCCATCTACCTAATCCAGCGTCGTGGTGCCCTGGCCCTGGCTGATCAAGGCGTGTTCTCGCCGCTGCTGGCGGCCAAATTGGCCCCCGAGTGGGCCAGCTTCCCGACCCTCGCCGGCCGCAGCTTCTACGGCCAGCCGGTGAAGCGCTTCCACGACCTCAAGCGCTTTTACGACGACAACCTCAGCCGTCTGCGCGATCAGCAGCCCCAGTCCATAGCCAAAGTTGAAATCAAGCCCGCCTGCGCGCCTGCGGGCTCCCTGCGCTGTCAGCTCGAGGGGCTTGAAAAGTTGGGACCGCGCAGCCGCAGTCAAAATCCCGGCTGAAAGTTCTAACCCTGATCGGCATCTTTGAGCCTGGCCTTACCCACGGTGGCTCCGGCGATTAGGTAGGCGCCAAGAGCTGCCCCGAGGAAGGCCAGGGTATTGCGGGCAACCGGCAGCAGGTCGTTGGTGCGGGTCAGGATCGGGCCCAGCCCTAGGGCGCCAAACAGGATCAGCCACAAAGGTGAGAGCAACAGCACCCAGGCCCACTCCACCTTGCGACCCTCTTTGCGCGGGTAGGAAGCGAAGCCCGCCACCAGGCCGCCGAGCATGGAAGTGGAGAGGGTGAGCAGCCACTGCTCGCGTGGCAGGCCTGGCACCACCTGGCAACCACCCCGCTCCAAACAAATTTCCACCGCTGCTAGGGCATCCACAATGGCGGCGTCCTGGCCGTTGTCGCGCACGTAGTACTGGTTGCCGAAGCGGGTCTGCAGCTCCACCCAATAGGTGCGGGGCATCAGGGCAAACAGGGCATCACCCACGTTGAAGTTGAGCAGGTTGCCGCCGCGCTCATCGGCCACCAGCAGCAAGCTGCGTTCGTCCAGGTTCCAGAAGTCCTTCACCGCCTGGCCTGGGGTGCGGTCGTACTGGGTGAGCACCCGCAGTTTCCAGCCGGTGTCGGCCTCGAAGCGGGTGAGATTTTCTTCCAGGCTGATGCGCTGACCATCGGTGAGGGCCTTGGCCAAGTCGATCACCGGGGTGGGGTGGTCGGGTAGGAGGTCGGGGTTGTCGTAGGCCTGGGCCGGAGCAATGCCCACTCCCAGCCAGCAGGCCAACACCAGCAACAGCGACACCAGCGCAGGCAGCACGGCGTTCCAAGCGCGACCCATACACCTGCCTCAGCGAAGATGCATTCTCCCTGAGCAGGCGACTGAGCGTGAGCTTGCCCCCCTGGCTGCTGCAGCGCTTCGAGGCCGTCGGCGCAGCGGTGCCTTTCCGCACCTACATGGAATGGGTTTTGCACGATCCGTTGCACGGCGCCTATGGGGCTGGCCGGCTGCGCATCGGCCCGGCGGGGGATTTCGCCACCGCTCCCTCCCTCGGTCCCGATTTCGCCGCCCTGCTGGCACCCCAGCTGGCCGAGTGGCTCATTGCTCTGGCGGCCGGTCCCGGGCCCCTGGCCCTGGTTGAGGCAGGGCCAGGCGAGGGCAGCTTGGCCCTGCAATTGGCCCAGGGCCTGGTGGCTGGCTGGCCCCAGCTGGCCCAGCGCCTGGAGCTGGTGCTGGTGGAGCCCAACGAGGGCATGGCGGCCCGTCAGCGAGCCCTGCTACAGGACTGCCCCCTGCCCTGTCGCTGGGCCAGCTTCGCGGAGCTGGCGGCATCACCGCTGCGCGGTGTGGTGCTCGCCCATGAGGTGCTCGATGCCCTGGCGGTGGAGCGGATCGAGTGGGACGGGGCGCTCTGGCGGCAGCAAATGGTGGCGCTGCACGAGGGCCCTGGGGCGGAGCTCTCGCTGCGGCTGGAGCCCGGCGGGCCCCTGGAGCCGGCAGCTGCCGCCCAACTCGAGCCCCTCGGACTCCTGCCCCCCTCGCCCCAGCGCCCTTCCGGCTGGTGCAGCGAGCTGCACCCGGGCCTGGCCCCCTGGCTTGGCGAGTGCGCTGCGGCCGTGGCCGAGGGTCACCTGCTGGTGATCGACTACGCCTTAGAGGCCTGGCGCTACTACGCCCCCCAGCGCTCTGGCGGCACCTTGATGGCCTACCGGGGCCAGCAGGCCAGCGGCGATCCGCTGCTGGAGCCAGGCGCCTGGGATCTCACAGCCCATTTGTGTGTTGAGAGCGTCGATGCCGCCGCTGCCGCCAGCGGCTGGCTGCCCCTGGGCCAGTGCCGCCAGGGCCAGGCCCTGCTCGCCCTGGGCTTGGCCGAGCGACTGCATGGGCTGCAGCAGGAGGCCCCGGCTGAGCTGGCCACAGTGCTGGCCAGGCGCGAGGCCCTGCTGCGGCTGGTGGATCCCGTGGCCCTGGGAGATTTCCGCTGGCTGGCCTACGGCCGGGGTGTGACCCCGGAGCTGCCCCGCTTCAGCCGGGAGCCTGGATCGCAGACTCCAGCCACTGGTTGAGGGCTTGGGGCTGCTGGGTGGGACTGCTGGTGATTTCGATGATCCGCCCGCTGGCGGCCGGGGTTTCCAG
>NZ_JAGQDB010000065.1:0-13737 GCF_024346495.1 Cyanobium sp. A1C-AMD
AACTTCACCAACTTCATGGATGGCCTTGATGGCCTAGTAGCCGGTTGTATGGCCGTCGCCCTGGCAGCAGTCGCCCTCCGGCTCGCAGCTCCCTGGCCTATCTGGGCCTTGGTGGGTGCCTTGCTGGGGTTCCTGATCTGGAACTGGAGCCCCGCCAAGGTGTTCATGGGGGATGTGGGCAGCACCTTTCTGGGTGCTGTGTTCGTCGGGCTTGCGCTTCAGGCGCCTTCCTGGCCAGGAGCCCTCGGCCTGCTACTGGTAGCCACCCCCCTGCTCGGCGACGCCTTTCTCTGCGTGCCCCGCCGTCTGCTTGCCGGGCAGCGAGTGTTCCAGGCCCATCGGCTTCACCTCTTCCAGCGCCTGCACCAGGCCGGCTGGCCCCATGCCCGGGTCTCCAGTCTTTATATCGGTGCAACGGCTGTGCTGGCCCTCGCTCTTTTGTGGGGTGGCCTGCCCTGGCTAATCACCCTTGCTTTCTTTGAACTATTGCTCGGCGTCTGGCTTGATCAGAGGGTTGCTGTTCCCTTTGCCATCGCATCCCGCAGTTGATGGGCCAGCGCTGGTTAAATCTTGGAGCCGTCGGCCATGGCCGCTCCGTTTGCGATGCCATTGCTGCCAGTGGCGATCACGTCGTGGGCTTTCTCGACGACGCCTTGCCCGCAGGCACCCTGGTGAACGGAACCCCTGTCTTGGTCTCCTGTCTCTCGCCTGGGACCTGAATCGGTTGTTTGAGGCCTCAGATCAGGCCCCAGCCGATCAGGTGGTCGTGGCCATTGGCAATCCGGCCCTCCGTCAAACCTGGCAGCAGGTGCTTGAGCAGGTGACCGCTCCCCTTGGGGAGGTGCTGCATCCCAGAGCAATCGTGAGTGCCACTGCCCAGCTCGGCCCTGGCTCTGTTGTGCTCGCCGGCGCTGTGGTGAATGCCAATGCCTCTCTCCATCAAGGAGTGCTGGTGAATAGCGGCGCCGTTGTCGACCACGACGCCATTTGCGGCGCCTACAGCCAACTCGGTGTCAACGCCGCCATGGCTGGTGCCTCTCGCCTTGGCCCGCTCGCTTGCCTGGCCCCAGGTGAAGTGCTCAACTGCCGCCAAACCCGTTACGCCGCGCTGGAACTCGCGCCTGGTGCGTCTGATCCCGTAGAAGGCTTGACCCTGAAGCCGTGAAAGCTGCCCCATCCGCCCCAGCCACACCCGAACTGCTGCAGGGCTTCGACACCGCCACCCAGATCACCGCCCTCGTCCACTGGTTGCGCCACCAGCCCATGCCCCGCAGTGCCCTTGGCAGCCAGGGCATTCGCGTTGGCCCGGCCGATTGGCCTACCCCCAGTTCCGGTGAACGCCGCAAGCTCCTTCGCGATGCCCTGCGCCTCACCCTTTGGCGCGCCACTGGGTCCACCGGCGCATGGCTGGCCCCCGAGGTTGTTGCCCGTAAGCGGGCGGATTCTGGGGCTTAGGGGGTGTAGGCCTGCGAGCGGCGTCAACCAGTCCCGAATGCGAACGTATGTACTACGATTGTTGCGTTGTTGTCGCCGGCCTGTGGCGCAGGTCGACCCCGTTTCAGAAACTGCGCCAGACTCAGAGGCAACGCCTGCTTCCCGTCGCCGTTGCGGCTGGTTTGATCTCCAGGGCTGGCTCGAAGTCCTCGCCGGCATTGTGATCGCACTGATCGCCCTCCTCACCTCCTATGACCACATCGCCCTCCCCGCCGGCGCCGCCCTCCAGCTCCCGCAGCAATGGGGCGTCTGGAGCATCGCTGCCTCAGTGGCGCTTGTGGTTGCAGACGCTCAACTGGCGACGGGATCCCGACGTCGAGCAGAAGATCAACGCCTCCAGGCTGAGAACGAAGCAGTTCGAGAGCGAAATCAACGCCTCCAAGCAGAGAACGAAGCAGATCGAGAGAGAAACCGAGCAGCTCAAGAACGAGAACGCGCGGCTCGCAGCAATCGAGTCCAGGCTCGCGCACTTCGAGCGGGAGCACTTGTCCAACTCGAGCCCTCTGTCCTCCACCGACGATTCCTCGCTCTTGTAGTCGCCGAATTGGCCCAGCTTGCCGATGAGCCGGCCTGAGCGTCCTGCTGCCCGCTCGCCAGATCTTGGGTGCTCTGTTGCTTGGATCTTCGGCTGCAGGGTTTTGGCTGGTCTGTCCCTGGATTGTTCCGTTTCCTTCTCCGGTTCCCACCTCCACTGCCGGTAGCGATGTGGTGGTGGTGCTGGATGGTGGCCCAGGTCGCTTCGCCGCAGCCGATCGCATCGGCCACGCGCTGCCTCAGCCCACACCCGAACAGCTCCAGGGCTTCGACACCGCCACCCAGATCACCGCCCTCGCCCATTGGTTGCGCCACCAGCCCTCGCCCCGCAGTGCCAGGGTGTGGATTGCCACCGATCCAGATCACACCGCCCGCGCCGTGATCCTCGCCCGCATTGCCCTTGGCAGCCAGGGCATTCGCGTCGGCCCAGCTGATTGGCCTACCCCCAGATCCGCTGAACGCCGCAAGCTTCTCCGCGATGCCCTGCGCCTCACCCTCTGGCGAGCCACCGGCAGCACTGGCGCCTGGCTTGCTCCCCAGGTTGTTGCCAGCAAGCGGGCCGATTGTGGGGTTTAGGGGGTGTAGGCCTGCGGCCCCGTGAAAGCGGATTAGGAGTTGTTCCGGCTGCAGGTCGTGAGGGCTCTGCTGGTTGGGGAGTTTTCAGCTGCGGATGGCCAGGCCCTTGTTCCGGCGGGATGCGCTTGCAGCTGCGAGGGCAAGCACTATTGATGTGCGCCCCGCGCTGTGTTCCTGCTGACTAGTACAGGTGTATTATTGGCTGAGCGGCGAGGGCTCGGCGTGGGTAGTGTTTTTCTGTTCGACATCCAAGGCTGGATCACCCTGGTCCTGGGCGGCCTGCTGGCGCTGATCACTCTTTTCTCGTCTTACAGCCATGTCCACATCCCCTTCATCGGCGCCGTCGCCCTCAATCAGCAAATCGGAGTATTACTCCTCGTTGCCCTGGTTCCGCCGTTGCTTGGCGATGCTCAACTGGCGACCCGTTGTCGACTACGAGCTGAGAGAGATCGAGTTCGATCGGAGAGAGATCGAGTTCGAGAAGCGGAAGATCGTTCACGAGCAGCGGATGAGTCAGCTCGAGAGCGAGGACGCGCAGCTGAGGAAAGACGACGAGCAAAGGAAGATCGAGCACGAGCGGCGAATGAAGCAGCTGAAGAGCGAGAACGAGCGGCTCGCCGAGCTCAACGCCAAGCTCAGTGCAATCTTGTGCAGCTCCGCCACCAGCTCGAACCCAACCAACCCAATGCCCAACGAGTCCGAGATGTGATTTCCCTGCTGGAGGAGTACGGCGGGTTTGCTTGAGGGGTCCATTGCCCAAGGGAAATCCACTACTCCTATGTCATCGCCGTTACCGAAGACTGCGCCCAGGCTTGCTTGGTAAAACCAGCTTGATGTTCTTGGTGCATCCCACTATCACCCCCGATTAAATGGCCAACTAGCCGATGTGGTGCGAGCTGTGGTGAAGCGGGCTTGCCGCAGCAGATCGCATCGCCCGCGCCCTGCCCCAGCCGCCTCATCGCCTGCTAATCCGCTGCCCCAGAGGTACGCCCCCGCCCCAGCCCACACCGGAACTCCTCCAGGGCTTTGACACCGCCACCCAGATCACCGCCCTCGCCCACTGGCGGGCCACCGGCAGCGCTGGCGCCTGGCTGGCTCCCCAGGTTGTTGCCCGCAAACGGGCTGATTGTGGGGTTTAGGAGGTGCAGGCCGGTGCGGCGGGCTACCGGTGATTTCACGGATGCTCCGCTAGTTTGCTTGTACTATTCTGTGTTCAGGGTTGGGCTGGCTGCGGTGGTTTTGGGATTTGACTTACAGGGCGCGATCACGCTCATTGTCGGCCTTCTGCTCGCCCTGGTCACACTTTTCACGGGTTATGACCATGTCCACTTCTTTTGGGGCCCAACCCTCCAGCTCAATAAGCAAATCGGAGTTTCTGTCCTCGCTGCCTCGTTGGCGACGCTGGTTGTCGAGGCTCAATTGGCATCCCGTCGTCGAATACGAGATTCGCGAGATCGAATTCGAGCGCAGGGAGATCGAGCACGAGAAGCGGATGAAACAGCTCGAGAGCGAGATCGCGCGGCTCGAGCAAGCCAACTCCAGGCTCGAGCAGTTCGAGCGGGAGCACTTGTCTGGCTCGACCCCACCCCCCTCCACTGGAGATGGCTGTTTTTAATGACAAGCTCAGCTGATTGCCACCGAACTCGCTGATCTCGCTGGCGGTTCACCTCACAAAGCTCACAAACGCCCCTGCTGGTCGACCAAAGCGCCGGTGTTGTTTCGCCAGAGCCTCACCGGTCCGCGGCCGCAGGCCAGGCGGATGCGCTGCTGGATCTCGTGTTCGCTGGTGGAGGAGGCCATACCTCCTGTTGCCGGGCAGGACTACGCGTAGTGGCTCCAGAGGCGCAGCACCTTCACGATCTGCTCCTCCTCCAACACTTGGTAGACGAGGCGGTGCTGAATGTTGATGCGCCTTGAGCAGGCCCCTCGAAGATCGCCGACCAGGGCCTCGTAGGGAGGTGGCTGTTGGTAGGGGTCGACGGCCAGGATGTCCAGCAGGGCCTGAGCTTTCTGCTTGAGAGCAGGGGATGCGGAAGCGAGTTTGCGAGCGTCCTTCTGGGCCTGCTTGGTGAAGAGGACCGTCCAGCTCACCAGCCCAGTTCGCTGCTCAGTTCGGAGACATCGGTCGCCATCCCTTCGAGGATCGACTCGCGCATGCCAGGGATCGAGACCAGATGCAGGGTCTCCTGGATGGCGCGCCAGTCGTCCTGGGACAGCAGCACGGCGTTGCTGCGCTTGCCCGTGATCTGCACCGGCTCGTGGGACTGCCCCACCTCGTCGATCAGGGCATAGAGCCGCTTGCGGGCTTCTGTGGCAGACACCGTGGTCATGACATGGCCTTCACCCGTACGTCAAAGCGTACTGCTGTTTGCCTTGTTGTGCTGCCTTGCAGCCCACACATGCCTGGCCCAGCCGGGTTTGTAGCCGCGTTCCTGCTCGCGCTCCAACAGCTGCTCGAAGGACGGCGTGGCCGGGCCTGCTGGAGCTGGGGGCGGTGCCGATCCGACCCGCTGATCTTGACCAGTTCACCCTCAAGCAGTTGGAGCCCACGGCGCTGCTCATCGCGTTCTTCGGCAAGAAACTGGTGGCCGCAGTCGGGGCAGACCTGTGCGGCACTGGGGCAACTGCAGAAGCAGACCGGGCAGTCCTTGATCGGAATCGAGACGCCCTCCCGGCGGCGGCGGCCAGCCAGGTTCCACGCGCGCTCATCGGTGGGCAGGCCATGACGATGGGCATTGCCGACGTGATCGAGGATCACCGCCTCCTGCTTGCCCGGTGCGGGACGCAGGGCCCGGCCGACCATCTGCAGATAGAGCGACAAGGAAGCGGTTGGGCGCATCAGGATCGCGCCGCCCACTGAGGGGATGTCGGTGCCCTCGGAAATGATCATGCAGCTGGTGAGAACCTCCACCTCCCCGGTGCCGAGCCCGGCGATCAAGCGTTTGCGATCCTCTGCTGACGTGCCGCCGCTCACTGACGCGGCCCTGATCCCCGCAGCGCGGAAGGCACCAGCCATCTGTTCGGCGTGCTCGATCGTGCAGCAAAAGCAGATGGCCGTACCGGGTGAATGCGGCGGCGGTAACCAGTCCACCGGTGATGGCGGCAGCAGCAGCGTCTGCTCGGGGTTCCAGGGGCGGAAGGACTTGGGCTTGACCATGCCCCATTCTCTCGCCAGGATCCATTGCTGCCACTGGGATCTGGGCAGATTTCAGGGCGTCTGTGGAGAGGCCGCGCCCTGATCTATGTGCGACACGCTCCTAGACCTGCCGCGGCGCTCAGGTCACCCCCCTTTTTTGGTGCCGCACGAAAGTCGCGATAGACTGAATGCTGTCGCCCTCGCCCGCCATGGCTTCCGCGCTCCATCCGCCCGCCATCAAGCTCGTCGGCAGCAATGGCCAGATCTCGCTGGGCAAGCAGTACGCCGGCCGCCATGTTCTTGTGGAAGAGCCTGAGCCGGGTGTCTGGATCGTTCGCACCGCCACAGTGATTCCAGACAATGAGCGCTGGTTACACGAACCCGCTGCCGCAGCAGCCCTGCAGGCTGCGATGGTCTGGTCCGCCAGTCACCCACCAGCGGACGCCGCTCTGGATGAAACCCTGATGCGCCTTGGCTGTGATTAAGCCTGAAGGCTGCATCAGGCTGGATCTGAACAACCCGGTGTTTCAGGAGCAGTTGCTCACGCTGCAGAAGGTTGAGCGCCACGCGGCACTCGACACCCTCAAAAAGATCCGCCAGCTCACCTGGAACCAGCTCTATCGCGACCCAGGGATCAAGTGGGAGAAGATCACAAGCATCAAGCCACCGGCTGGAATCGATGCCGTTTACTCGCTGCGGATTAGCCGTTCACGCAGGGGAACAGCGCATCGTGAGGGTGAGTACATGCGGCTACTCACCATTGCCCCGGATCACGACGCGACCTACAGGAGGAAATGATTCATAAGTTTCAGGCTGCAGCAAACTGCACCCCTGTTCGACTCCTAATATCCCCGCCGGTGAAGGAAGCATGGATGCCAGAGCAGGCACCTCAGCCCCTAGCGGGCGACTAGGACGCAGGCGCCTGGCTGGTTCCCAAAGTTGTTGCCCGCAAACTGGCCGATTGTGGGGTGTAGGGGGTTTAGGCCTGCGGCCTTGTGAAAGCGGCTCAGGTGTTGTTCGAGCTGCAGGTCGTGAGGGCTCTGTTGGTTTGAGTGTTCTCGGCTGCAGGTGGCCCAGGTTTTGGTTCCGGCAGGATGGGCTGGTGGCCGTGAGGCCCCCTCCCCTCCCTGCTGAGCAGTACAAGTGTATTATGGTATGAGCGGCGAGGGCTCGGTGTGGGTAGGTTTTTCTGTTCGACATCCAGGGTTGGATCACCCTGATCCTGGGCGGCCTGCTGGCGCTGATCACACTTTTCTCGTCCTACAGCCATGTCCACATCCTCAGCGAGATCGCAGCCCTAGGGCTGCTTTCAGGAGGCTGGTCTGGCCCCTGCTGAGCGGTTGCCGGTGGCTCGTGAACTGGGTGAGACCAGCTTGATGTTCCTTGTGCATTCCACCATCACACCTGAGCCGATGGCCGGCTACGCCTTGCACATCTGCCTCGGTGCCCGCCTCGCCGGCGCGGGTGTTGAACCCTCAGCGGCATTAATGTGGCATGAAGGAGGTTTCGGTATGACACCAGCAACGATTGACCTCAATGGTCTCGACAGAGACATTCGCGCCAATGTGCTGAAACAGCTAACTGCTTCTGGACTGTCCGAACAGCTCTTCGTGAACCAGGTTTATCACGCTTTGGCAGGGGGCCAATTCAGCCTTCTCGATCTTCTGGGCCCAAATGCTGGCACCCTTGAAGCCATGCAAGAGCTGGCCGAGGGGCGAGGAGTGACCGCAGAAAACATTGAACAGTTGTTCGCCAACCTGCATGCGGACGATTGAACGCTCAACACATTTCAAAAAAGACTATAAAAGGTATTTCAAAAGTGTCTACGGCTCGGAGCCAGATGCCCGCCTTAAAGAGGTGATCGGGCATCTTCTGGCCGAACAGCCTCTCCCAATCAGGTTTCGCGACCATCAGCTCAGAGCCAACTGGAAGGGATATCGCGACTGTCACGTCTTCCTGGATTTGGTGCTTATTTATCAGCTCCAGGGCGGTGAGGTGCTTCGGCTTGTTCGTCTGGGATCGCACAGCGAGCTGTCGCTTTGAGTCCTGGCCCAGAGGCATTGGCGATGAGCTTGGTGCCCGAGCAGGTCGCCCGCAAACGCCCGGTCTGTGGACTGTAGGGGGAGCTGCCAACGCGGCTTCCGGCCCCGTGAAAGCCGCTTGAGCGTTGTTCTGGGTGCAGGGCGTGAGGGTGCTGTGGGTTTGGAAGCTTTCAGCTGCCAAGCGACACTGAAAACTGAGCCACTTCCGACATCGAAAACTGAGCCACCCCTGCGCTGCTGCGGGGCTTCGATACCGCCACCCAGATCACCGCCCTTGCTCACTGGTTGCGCCACCAGCCCTCGCCCGCATCGCCCTCGGCAGCCAGGGCATTCGCGTTGGCCCTGCCGATTTGCCTACCCCCAGCCCCGGTGAACGCCGCAAGCTGCTTCGGGATGCCCTGCGCCTCACCCTCTGGCGCGCCACTGGGAGCGCCGGCGCTTGGCTGGCTCCCGAGCTTGTTGCCCGTAAACGGGCGGATTGTGGGGTGTAGGGGTGCGGCGCGACCAATGACCCCATGGAAACTCTACTAGTTTGCTTGTACTATTCTTTGTTCAGGGTTTGGGCTGGCTGCGGTGGTTTTAGGAATTGAACGCCAAGGCTGGATCTCGGTGTTTGCCGCCCTGCTCCTCGCCGCCAGCTACTTGGAACAATCGTCTTACTAAATTGAAATGACCCTGCAAGACCTCCATCGTGGCTGAATGGCTCGTCAACTTTCATTTGGAGCGGCTTCCTGAGGGTGGCTACCTGGCCACCTGTGAAAGCATTCCTGGTCTGGTCGCCCAGGGGCGCACCGTGATGGAGACCCTCGAGATTGCCCGTGATGTAGCCAAAAAGCTTCACGAAGCGCGGCTTGATCGGGGTGAACTTGAAGCTTCTGCTCCCCTCGCGCAGTCCTTTGAGCTTCCCGTTGTCCTGAGCGCGTAGTGGGTCGTCTGTCTGGTTATCGCTACCGCGATGTCACTAAGCGTTTGAAGCTCTTCGGCTTTGCGTTTGACCGCCAAGCAGCTGGTTCCCACGAGATCTGGTACCAACGTTCCGGCAATCGCTACACCACGATTCCGAACCACCCTGGTGACATGCCCGAGGGAACACTTCGCGCCATCTTGCGCCAAGCAGGTATCAGTGTGGAGACGTTTCTAGAGAACTGAGCTGCTAAGCAGCGTTTCTGACCATTGCCAAGGGCCTGAAGGGCCTGGCTCCAGCCGAGGGGCTACCCGTTTCCCGCTTGCTTGGTCAAACCAGCTTGATGTTTTTGGTGCATCCCACCATCACCCCTGAGCAGATGGCCAGTTACGCGGAGGTGGTGCGAACCGTGGTGATGCGAGCTTCCCGCTAGTGCTGCTTGGCCAGAAGCGTCGCCAGGTGTTGGTTGCTCTGTTGCTTGGAACTTCGGCTGCAGGGCTGTGGCTGGCCTGGCCCTGGAAGCGATCTGGTGGTGGTACTGGATGGTGGCTCAGGTCGCTTCGCCGCAGCCGATCGCATCGGCCAATCGCTGCCCTAGAGGCACGCCGCCACCCCAGCCCACCCCCGAACTGCTGCAGGGCTTCGACACCGCCACCCAGATCACCGCCCCTTGCTCACTGGTTGCGCCACCAGCCCTAGCCCCGCAGTGCCTGGTGTGGCTTGCCACCGATCCTGATCACACCGCCCGCGCCGTAGTCCTCGCCCGCATCGCCCTCGGCAGCCAGGGCATTCGCGTTGGCCCTGCCGATTTGCCTACCACCAGCCCTACCGAGCACCGCAAGCTGCTTCGGGATGCCCTGCGCCTCACCCTCTGGCGCGCCACTGGGACCACCGGCGCTTGGCTGGCTCCCCAGGTTGTTGCCCGCAAGCGGGCGGATTGTGGGGTTTAGCCCTTCCCTCACCCACCCTTTCAGCCCCTTTCGCGATTGTGGCAGGGGCTTTTTTTATGGCGTTTCGTTTTCTCCTTTCCAAGCTGTTGCAATCGCCGGTGTGGCTGACGTTGGACCATCAAATCTCATGCTGTTCTAGATTTATTCTGCGAAAGTTAAACAACACATCCTCCTGCAGCGTATCAAATCTTTGAGACCAATTAATCCGTTGACTAGCACCACCAAAGCTCGCAACGTCGGCACCAAGCAAAGCCCCGTGGCGCTGCGCCGTACCTTGATGCAGCTGCCCCCCCTGGGCCGCCGCCTTCTGCTCGGCACCATCGATTTTCTGCTAATCCCCCTGGCGATTTGGCTGAGCTTCTGGCTGCGAACCGCCCATCCCTTCAGCGAGGCCTTATCGAGCTCCCTCTGGTTGTTGCCGGCCACCTGGGCTGTTGGCCTCAGTCTTTTCGCCTTCACCGGTCAATACCGCGGCCTCACCCGCTATGTGAGTAGCACCGCCTTCTATGCGGTGGCAGCGCGCAATGCCGCCATCGTGCTGCTGGTGTATCTGTTCGGCACCCTGCTGCCGGTGCAGATGCCGCCCCGCAGCAGCTGGCCCCTGTTGTGGCTGTTGCTCACCGCCCTCACCGGGGGCGCCCGCTTTGTGTTGCGCGACCTGCTGCTCCAGGCCAGTCAGCCGCCCAGCTCCAACCGGCCGCCGGTGGTGATCTATGGCGCCGGAGCAGCCGCGGCTCAGCTGGTCGCCGCCCTACGCCTGGCCCGCAGCCACACGGTGGTGGCCTTCATCGACGATGCCCCTGAGCTCTGGCGCCGTGAGCTCGATGGCGTGGTGATTCATCCCCCCCAGCTGCTGGCCGAGCTGATCAGCCGCCACCAGGTGACCCAGGTGCTGCTTGCCATCCCCTCCCTCAGCCGCAGCAAGCGCCGTCAAATTGTTCAAGACATTCAGCAGCTCGGTGCCTCGCTTCTTCAGGTGCCCTCGGTGGAGGAGATCACCAGTGGCCGGGCCCGCATCAACACCCTGCGCCCGGTGGCGATCGAAGAACTGCTGGGTCGCGATGTCGTGCCGCCCGATCCCCAGCTGCTCGGCCCTGGTGTGCGCGCTGCGGTGGTGTGCGTCACCGGTGCCGGCGGCTCAATCGGCTCCGAGCTCTGCCGCCAGATCCTGCGGCTTTCTCCCAAGTCCTTGGTGCTGCTCGAGCGCAGCGAGCCAGCCCTCTACGCCATCCACCAGGAGCTGCAGCAGCGCCTGCCCGCCGAGCTCAGCCTGGTGCCTGTGTTGGGCAATGCCGCTGATGCCGCCCTGGTGCAGCGCTGTTTCTCTGAACAGGGTGTGAACGTGGTGTTCCACGCCGCTGCCTATAAGCATGTGCCACTGGTGGAGGCCAATCCCCTGGCGGGCTTGGCCAACAACGTGCAGAGCACCCGCGTGGTGTGTCAGGCAGCCGAGCGCTGCGGGGTGAGCCAGGTGGTTTTGATCTCCACCGATAAAGCCGTGCGCCCTACCAACGTGATGGGCGCCACAAAGCGCGTAGCCGAGCTGGTGGTGCAGGGCTTTGCCAAGCAGGCAAGCCGCCAGGCTGCCTCCAGCCGCTTTGCGATGGTGCGCTTCGGCAACGTGCTGGGTTCCTCAGGCTCGGTGGTGCCCCTCTTCCGTCAGCAGATCGCCGCCGGTGGGCCCATCACCCTCACCCACCCGGAGATCATTCGCTTCTTCATGACCATCCCAGAGGCTGCCCAGCTGGTGCTCCAGGCCTCTGCTCTCGCGGAAGGTGGTGATCTCTTCCTCCTCGATATGGGCGAGCCTGTGCGGATCATTGATCTCGCCCGCCAGATGGTGCGCCTCAGTGGCCTGCGCGTGCGCGATGCCCACCACCCCGATGGCGACATCGAGATTCGCTGCACCGGTCTGCGCCCCGGCGAGAAGCTCTATGAGGAACTTCTGATCGAGGCCAATTCCGACCCCACGGTCCATCCACTCATCTACCGCGCCCGCGAAGCCGCCCTCCCCCCCGAGCAGCTCTGGCCCCAGCTCGATGCCCTCGACGCGGCCATCGCCAGCCAAGATGCAAACGCAGCCCTGGAGCTGCTGGCCCAGCTCGTGCCCGAGTGGCAGCGCAGCGGTGCGTGACGGCCGCAAGGCTGCAGCCCGCATCTCTTTTTGTGGATAAAGTATGCGTTTATGGCCATAAAAAGGAGATTATGCTTTTGTCAGCCTGGCCAACCTGTATTGGCGTCGCAGGTCTGCAGGCTGACCACCAGGCCTCCGGCAGAAGCCAAGCGTGTACAGCCGATGGCGTGACCAGTCATTCGTCCACGGCCGGACTAAGTTTGGTAAATCTGGCCTTAACGGTCGTGCGATCGGTCAACGTCCACCGGGCCAAGATTCAGTTTTCCCGCTTGATCGATCCCGCCCATGCCAAGCGCCAGCCAGATGTGCTCAAGGGCTAGCTTCTTCTTCCGGCGCCGGATGATCTGCTGGCGCCTCTGCCGATCGAGGAGCTTGATGCCATCGAGGAGGGGGCTTTTCTCATCTGATGGCCTTTCTGCTCGATACCTACGCCCTGCTCTGGTGGTTGGCCGAGCCTGAACGACTTCCCCCAGCTGTGCACGCAACGCTGTCGGACCCAAGCCAGCCCGTGTTCATCAGTGCAGCCTCAGCCTGGGAAATAGCCACCAAGCACCGCCTCTGGTGCTTGCCAACCGCCGACGTGCTGTTGCAAGCCGGTTGGCCGCTGCTTCTGGAGCAACAGTTCCTCGAGCCATTCGTTGCTGAGCACTAGCACCGGGCGAGGTCGCCGGGCCCTCGATCGAGCGGTCCACATGGCTTCGGCGGGTGGCATCGCGTTCTCAGGATTGCTGACCGAAGCGCGGTAGGGCCGCCTCTGCGGCGTAAGGGTGGTTCTTCCCCGTACGCTATCCGTACGGTTCGATTGAGCTACTGCCCATGGTCGTTTCTTCTTCGCGCCCCTCTCGGCGGAGCAGAAAGCCTGCAGGCCGTTCCAAAACCAGTCGAATCGAGCTGCGCACCACCCTGGAAGACCGGGATCTCTTGGACAGTGCCGCTGCTGCCCTCGGGCTTGATCGCAGCGCCTTTGTTCTGACCCACGGGCGCTTGGCCGCCCAGCGTGTTCTGGCAGACCGTGTGGTGCATCGCGAGCGTGTCCATCAAGCCCGTTGCCTTGCTGGCGCGTCTCGGGGTGGATGAAGCGTATGAGGGCCATGGACTTGGAGCGGCGTTGTTGCTGGATGTGATCCTGCGGGTGGCCAATCTCAGTGAGGCTATTGGTTGTCGTGGCTTGCTGGTGCATGCCGAATCCAAAGAAGCGCGGGCTTTTTATGAGCACCTCATCCCCGAATTGCAGCGTTCGCCTACAGACCCCATGCATCTCTTTCTGCCACTGAAGGACATTGTCCGCACCCTTCAGTAACTCCCCAAGGCCGATTCAGCTTGCGATCCCTTCAAGCCAGTGCAAGGCATTGCAGATCGCTGAAGCGTTCGAAATCGCGATGAAAGCTCCCGAGTCGCCAGCCATCGCAGACAGGTGCCGCCAGGCTCACCCCAGGCTGCCGACTTAGCATGAGCTGACCAGCCGAACTGCGGCGATGACGCTCACCACCGTTTCTCCAGCATCTGGTGAGCCTCGAGCGCTGGCAGGCCCTCACGCTCGAGCAGCAGCGGCGCTTTGCTGCCCTCTGCCCCGACCTGGTGGTTGAGCTCTCCAGCCCCACCGACGAAGGTCCGCGTGGCCTCACCGCTCTGCGCCGAAAGATGACGGCCTGCCAAAGCAATGGTGCCCGTCTCGGTTGGTTGCTCATTCCCGATGAGCGGGCTGTGGAGGTGTGGCCCGCTAGCGGTGAATCGCAGCGCCTGGAGCAGATCGAGCTGCTGAATGCCGGCCCCGAGTTTCCTGGCTTGCAGTTGCAGCTGGCCGAGATCTGGGCGGGCTGAACGCCTCACCCAGGGCAATCATCTGCACGAACATGCTTTGCGCCCCACCCATGGCGATTCTGTACAGCGTGTACTGCGAGTATCAGTTCACCCCCGCCAGCGGCGTGACCCGCTTTTGTACTGGCCTCGTGCCTTGTTTCTGATTT
>NZ_JAGQDB010000066.1:0-13587 GCF_024346495.1 Cyanobium sp. A1C-AMD
TTGCTCTTCCTGATAGCACCAACCCTACCTTGGTGTACGTGGGCGCACCTGTTGGTGAGTCTGCGAGGTCCTGGCTCGCAAACAATGTGCAAACGGTTGATGCTTCTGTCTCCGTTGCCGGTATGGCTACTCCCTTTGCCCTCAATGAATCGGAGCCCTCTGTAAGTGAGCCTCCAGTACCGAGCGCCTCGTCCACTGTTGGTAGTGCATCATTTGGTGATGGCTTGTTTATTACCGGCTACAGCACCACACCCGGTTCCGGTGTTGCCCTTTTCCAAATTAGCCGTGACGGCGATCTCAGCCGCAGCCAGCTGGTTAGTTATGTCTCGTCTTCCCTTAACAGTTCCGCTGAGCCCGGACGTCACTACATACCAGTGGCAGGGTTTTTGCGACTGGAGGCAGGCCAAGCCTCTGCGGACATCAGCGTTCCGGTTGATCCAAGTGCTATCGCTGCCCTGCGCAATGGCACACTCAGCCTGAAGGTTGCTGAACTCGACGACCGGGGTCAACAGCAAATCCATCTCCTGCTCGATGTGGATCAGGCAAGTGGTGGACTCCGACCGGTGCTTTCAGGCCTGGATCTGCAAGTCGATGACTCCGGTTCTTCGGCAACGATTGGTTTTCGGGCTGATATCAACAAGGCTGCCCTAAAGGATGGTCTTGCTACTACCCTCAACCTCAATGTGCGTCGTCGGCTCTCGGCCGACCTTGCTGCTAACGATCTGGGCAACCGCAATCAGACGCTTTCCATCAGCGATGGCCTGCGCGCTAAGTTTGATCAGGATGGTTTAGATAACAATCAGGTCCATCTTGAGCTTGTTCTTAACACCACTACTGGTTCTATCCAGTTGCAGGCAGCTCAAACAGATCTTAATCCGCTGATCTTAAGCAAATTAGACCCAACTAGAAAGCCAATTACGGTTGGCATAGAACTTACTACCACATCTCTCGACGCCATTCCAGTGGCAACACCTCCATCTGGTGTCTTGCTTAACCAGACAGCTATCGACTTTACGGTTGATGCTGATAGCAGTGGTAAAGCCAAGCTTTTCCTTGACCTCACCCAGGTTGGAGATGATCTTGACATCAGTGTGCTTAAAGATGGTGTCCTTAAGCGTAAAGACCAGACCCACCTGCTCTATATCGGCATTGATGGGCAAGGTAACCTTTCGCCCCTAACCTATAACGCTCGTCACAAAGCCGGAGCCCGCTTCTACGATCTCGATGGTAATGGCATTGCTGATTTTGTCAGCCTTACGTTTTTTGATGGCGGCATTGGTGATACCGGTCAAAAAGGTGATGGAAAAGTCCACGATCCTTCCACTGCTGGCACAGTAGACCTCCAAAATGTGTTGCTGACCGCCGTCGATTCACGTACCCTGCAGGCCGCTGATCAAGACAACAAGGATGCCCCTGCAAGCCTCGTGTTGCGGGCAGCCCTTAATCGTCGTTCTGCTACCACCAATCAAATCTATTACGTGGTTCATGATTCCGATCCAACGAGCTTTAATGCCATTCTTGATAATGTAGATGAGCTTAGGAATCGCTCTCAGACCTTGTATACAAGCCTGGAATCAACAGATATCACCCTGGCCCCTGGTGCGTCATTAAATCGAGACATCTTGCTGATCAATAACCAATTGGTTAGCTTCTTCGAGGTGGTTGATGGCACCCTGGATCAGATCACTAGCGCAACTGATGGGCGGCTACGTTTCTTCTCCACCGGTGGTTTTTCAACTGGTTCCCGTTCTGGAAATCTTTCATCCACTAGTGGCGTCAGCCTCGCTCTTTCCCTTGTTTCTGGCGACCAGGGTCTAGGCGCCCTGATTGGCCAGGAGCAGGGCCTTGCCCCCGTACTTGATTTCACTGCCTTTACCCCTGATCAAAGGATTGAGGGCACCCTGACCCTTGCGCGTGAGGCTGCCTTTGATGCTGTCACTGGTTTCTACCGAACCCTCGACCTCCAAGGCACCGTATGGCGCGATCCTTCTGATCAGAGCAAAGGCACTATTGCCCCCGGCCAAGTCGGTACGACCGCCGCGGATTACGGAGCTGCTGCCCTTAGAAATATGGTCGATGGGCTCACAGGTCTCCAGGTGGGCAATCGCCAAACCAGTAACCGCTCCATCTCACTCCAGGAGAGCAACTATCTCGCGCCGATTGCACAGGTTAAGGGGAATACCTTTGTGGCCTTTGCCAGAGGTAACGCTGATGGCATTTCCCACTTTGTTTCCCTTGGTTCAAATATGTTTGGCCTCGAGGATCTTTATGGGGGTGGCGATCGAGACTTTGATGACCAAGTTATTGGTTTTGTCTTCAGCAAGGTGGGTACTACTGCCGTCTGATCTTGAATGCTTATACCTCCTTTATCTTTGAATCCCTATTTTTAGCGAACAGGGAGGAGTCTGAATGACTTTTCCCTAAGGTTAATTGTTTGTTTTGCTCTTCTCAAACCACGCTTGCTTCATGATTGCTAGCCCACAGGCTGTCTTCGGCTGCTCACGTGCCACCTTGGGGTGCGCCAGGTTCCCCAGAACACAATCCACCAGATCAAACGTCAGCACTGACTAAACCGGCCGGGGAGACCGGCCGGCGGGAGGCGGGGCCTCCCGCCTCCCTGCAGCGCTCAGAGCACCGAGAGGGTTGTGCCAAAGCGCCTCTGGAATTTGGAAGCTATGGCAAAGGCTTTCTCAGCCGGGATCAGCTTGCCATCACGGAATTCGAACCATACTGATGGCTTGGCATTTTCTTCCGGGTCACTGCTCACAACGACTTTTGGGGTCTTGGTCAGGGCTGATTCAAAGTCTGTCCCAGGATCTCTTGCCGGAGCTGTCAGCATGGGTTGAGGTCGGCGGAATCGCATCCTCCCTGTGCTCGAGAGCGTTTCTGCCGCAACCGATCTCGATCTGATCAGCTACCTCAAGGCGATCCCGGACGCGCGCATGCGACGGGGCGTTCGCATCCCGGCCTGGTACCTGCTGCTGGTTGCGGTGCTTGGGATCTACTGCTTCGCACAAGGCTCACGCCAAGAGCCGCTGCCAGAGCCTGCGGGATCTGGAACGCTTCTCTATCCGCCACCACAGCGTGCTCACAGCGGCTTTGGGCCTTGAGCTCCGGCGGCCGCCTTCCGATTCAGCCTTCCGCTACTTCTTTCAACACGTGGATGTGGCGGCTCTTTGCACTGCGATCCGCGACTGGACCATCGCCCAGATCCCAGGTGGCGCAGCTGATCTCGAACAACTGATTTGTGATGTCAAGACGCTCCGGGGCTCCTTCGAGCCCACCGCCGGTGGGGGATCCGCGTTCATTGCCCAGGTCACGCTGTACTCCGCTGCACTGGGCGTAGCGATCAGTCAGGCCTGCTACGCCACCGGCGAAAACCATGAGCGGGCCGTGCTGCGGCAGCTCCTCGGCGAGCTGGATCTGGAAGGGGTGCTGATCCAGGCGGATGCCCTGCACACCCAGAAACCGTTTTTCGGCAGCTCCAGGAGCAGGGGGCCGACTTCCTCTTGACGGTGTAGCCGCAGGCTTCTCCGAAGGAGTAAGGCAACCAGAAGTCGCTGTACCGCCAGATCCGCAGCCAGTTCCAGGGAAAGCGCAGGATCCCTTTCGTGGCAGTGGATCACGAGGTAAGCCATGGCCGCAACATCACCTGGATGCTGCGAGCAAAACAAGCACCGGAGCACATCCGCGTGAACTGGATCGGCACCAGCTGGATCGTGGAGGTGGCGGCAATCGGCAGGCGCGATGGCAAGGCCTTTCAGGCCACCCATGTGTTTCTCACCAGCCTGCGCACGACCCCAGAAGCTCTGCTGCAACTGGTGCGGGACCGCTGGAGTATTGAAGGCTGGCACTGGATCCGCGACACACAGCTCCACGAGGACGCCCATCGCTACCGGGGCAATGGCGCCGGAGCAATGGCCACGCTGCGAACGGCAGCCCTCAACCTGCTGCGATTGGCCGGTTTTCAGTCGATTCGAGGCGGGATGCAGGCGGTGATGCACGACATCACGACACTGCTTGAGATGGCAGGGCGACAACCGAAATCAGCCACTTGCTGAGACTTTGAATCAGCCCTGCCTTAGGGTTGGCTACCAAATGGCAGAAAGAAATCCTGGAACGAGAGCTGATCACCATGCTCGCGTCGATACATGTGGAAAACCTTGAGCAGCTCTTGGGCGCAAATGAGCCCACTTGAGTACATTTTTACCTTTAGAAACTGCTCATATACATTGCGGCGCAACTGGTCTGTCCTTATTCAGGAGGCCCCAATTAGCAGCAGCCCAGTGCCGACGCATAGCAAGCGATTTAGCGTGATTGCGATGGCCATGCCCAGACCAGGTCCAACACCAACCTATGGGCTGCTTTGGTCGCCGCCAACCCCGGCGTAGTGGCTATTGCCGTTGGGCATCCAGTAGCTGAGGTCGTTGTGCCAGAACAGGCGGCCAGGAAGCTGCTGGGTGCTCAGTTTGGTGCTGGCCATCGCAGAGATCAGTTGGCCCATCTCCACTGGCGAAAGATCGGTTTTGATGTCTTCGCCGGCGACTTTCAGCAGTTCCGGTAGCTGGGCCAGGGTGGAGGGCTGGGCTAGTTTGCGAAACACCTGTGCCAGCACTAGTTTCTGGCGCTCCATCCGGCCTAGATCGCCCATTTCGTCATGGCGGAAGCGCAGGAAGCCCTCCAGTTGCTCCCCTTTCAGCACCTGCACTCCTGGATAGAGGTCGATGTATAGATTCTGGGCATTATCTACGTAATACATCCGCTTAGGCACATCAACTTCCACGCCGCCAATGGCATCGGCTAGGTGCTCCACAGCGCGCATATTCACCCGCACATAGCGATCCACTGGAGCATTCAGCAGGCTGGTGAGCTCCTGTTTCAGGGCACCCATGCCGCCAAATGCATAGAGGGCATTGGCTTTTACAACACCGAATTCGGCTGATTCCACGAAGGTGTCGCGCGGCACCTGGGTGAGCTGGGTGACACCGTCTTTGAGCTGCACCGTGAACATCACATCGGTGTTTTCGCCCACCTTGTCTGTTCCAATCACAAGAACGCGCCGGTTGCCGCCCCCGAATGGGTTGATCAGGCTGCTGAGCTGGCTGGGTCCGTGCAACATGGCTGCCCAAACCCCTGAGGCCATTTGCGGCAGAGGCCCGGCAAGTCCATAGCCCAGGCAGATACCTAGTAAGAAGGCCAGAACTGGCGGTTTGCGTCGCCGAGGATTTGGCGCTGTTTGGGGTTTGATGTTGGTGCCTGGCGCTGCTTGACGCAGCTCGCGACGGTTGCGCAGGTCGGTGACCACAGCCCCGCGGCTACTTTCGCGTCGGCTGCGACGCGGGCGGGGCTGGGCCTGGCTCATATCGGCTCCTATTCACCGCACCTTACGGGCTGGATCCCTGCTGCACCAGGGGGTGAGCGCCGCTTGTTCAGCTGGAGGTCCGCACCTGGATGTGGGCTGCGGCCGTGTCTGCCTTGCGGCGGGCCTCCTCCTCACTACCGCCGCGGGCCAGGGCTACCCCCATGCGCCGCTGGGGCCGGGCGTGTTGCTTGCCGAAAAGCAGCACCTGGGTATCGGTTTCGCTGAGGGCCTGCGCTACGCCGCCGTAGGAGACCGCGGCTCCGTCGGTGTTGGCCAGAATTACCCGGCTTGCAGCTGCTCCCAGGCTTTGGATCGACGGGATCGGCAGGCCCAGCACCGCCCGCAGGTGGAGTTCGAATTCGCTCAGGTTCTGGCCAACCAGCGTCACCAGGCCAGTGTCATGGGGGCGCGGTGAGAGCTCGGAGAAAACCACTTCAAGCTCATCTGGCTGATCGGAGCTGCTGCTGGGCTTCTTGCATAGGAAAAATTCAACGCCAAACAGGCCGGCGCCGCCCAGGTTGTCGGTGAGGCCGCGGGCCATGACCTGGGCTGCCTCTAGAGCGGCGGCTGGCATCTGGGCTGGCTGCCAGCTGCACTGGTAGTCGCCCCGCTCCTGGATGTGGCCGATCGGCGGGCAGAAGAGCGTTGGCCCTTGCCATTGCTTCACGGTGAGCAGGCTGATTTCGAGTTCAAAGTGCAGGAACTCCTCCACGATCACCAGTTCCCCGGCACCTCGGGCACCCGCCATTGCGTTCTCCCAGGCGGCGGCAATTTCTTCGGGGCCCCGCAGCACGCTTTGGCCCTTACCCGAGGAGCTCATCACCGGTTTGACCACCACGGGCCAGCCCAGGCTGGCAGCGGCGCTTGCCAGTTCACTGGCGCTGCCGGCGTAGGCAAAGCGGGCGGTGCGCAGCCCCAGCTCAGTGGCCGCTAGGTCGCGGATGCGGTCGCGATTCATGGTCACGGCCGTGGCCCGGGCGGTGGGAATCACGCAGATGCCTTCCGCCTCCAGTTCCGCGAGGGCATCAACCGCTAGAGCTTCTATCTCTGGAATCACCAGATCGGGCCTGTGCTGGCGCACCACCGCCTTGAGGGCTTCTGGGTCGGTCATCGCGACCACCTCAGCGACATCAGCCACCTGCATGGCTGGGGCGTTGGCGTAGCAATCCACTGCGATCACCCGGCAGCCGAGGCGCTGGGCTGCGATGGCCACCTCCTTACCCAGCTCACCGCTGCCGAGCAGCATCAAGGTGGCGGGAAGAGTGGGAGGGGTGGGAAAGGTCATGGTGGTCGCCCGGATCGCGGGCAGGACAGCAAGATGGAACCGATCTTCTTGCACACCGGGGCGCGTTGATGGCTTGGCTGTTGGGATTGCCCTTGGGTTTCAGTACGGCTGGGGACGCTGCCAACGGCCTGTTATTTGGCTGGGACATCGCCACCTTGCAGAAATGGGCCCTGATCTACTTAGGCCTTTCCTCCCTGGCTTTTGTGGTGGTGTGGTTGGTGGGCTATCTGCGTCGAAACTGATCCCCAGGTTGGGCGTTGCCAGCTCAGCTCAGCAACGTCAGCTGCCGCACCGGCGATTCCTCGTTGATGAAGCCATAGGCCTCAAATACGTTTGGATCCGGGTGGGTGATGTGCTGGCCATCGCTGTGGCGCTCCAGCTGAAAGCCCTCGCTGGCCATGCGGCGCATCAGGGCAGCGGCCTCCTCGAAGCGGGCAGCCATGGCGGCCAGGCTGGCGCAGTCGGAGCTGAGGCCGGTTTCCTTCCAGGTGAAGTAAGCCATGGGTGATAAGCGAGGGCAGGGCTTAGGGCAGCAGCATTAAACCCAATCCCACCAGTAGCAGGCTGGCGAGCCAAAAGCGGATTACGACCACTTGTTCGTTGAGCCCACCAAGTTCGAAGTGGTGGTGCAGCGGCGCCATCTTGAACAGGCGCCGACCCTGGCCCGTGGCTGGGTCTTTGGTGGCTTTGAACACCCACACCTGCAGGATCACCGATAGTGATTCCGCCAGGAAGACGCCGCCCATCAGCAGCAGGGGCCAGAGGCTATTGGAGAGCAAGGCGACGGCGCTGAGGGCTGCGCCCATGGCCAGTGAGCCGGTGTCGCCCATGAACACTCGAGCCGGGTGGCGGTTGTGGACGAGAAAGCCCAGCCAGCAGCCAGCCATCGCGGCGCAGAAACCGGCCATAGCCGCATCGCCTTCATGGCCGCGCAGCATCAGCTGCAGCCCCATGCCTGTGAACACCACGGCGCCGCAGCCTGCGGCCAGGCCGTCGAGGCCATCGGTGAGGTTGGTGGCGTTGCTTTCGGCCATAAAAACAAACAACCCCAGCGGCCAGATCAGCAAACCGATCGGCAGCACCCAGCCCAGGGGCAGGGCGATGTCGCCGGGGGAGGCCCCACCCAGCCACTGGCCCGCTGCGGCCCAGATCAGAAACAACAGGGCCGCGCCGGCCTGGAGCAGCAATTTGCCCCGGGGCGTAAGGCCCGTGTTGGTGCGGCGGGTGAGGCTGCGCCAGTCATCGATGGCGCCGATCGCCATGTAGGCCAGGGTTACGGCGGCAACAGCAACCAGGCGGGGATCGCTTGGGCTCAGCAGGCCGCCCACCAGCACCCCCACGGGCACCGCCAGCAGTCCGCCCATGGTGGGTGTGCCTGCCTTGCTGAGGTGGCCCTGGGGCCCCTCTGCGCGAATCACCTGGCCGAGCTTGAGCTGCCGCAGTCGCGGCACCCCCCAACCGGTGACTCCAGCGCTGATAAGGCCGGCAACTAGCAGCGGCAAGGTGAGCTGGGGCGCGCCGCTAAGCCAGTCGCACAGCAGACAGGCCAGCAACAACAAACTGCTGAGTAGGGCAGCCGGGGTCGAAACAACCAAGGGAAAGGGACGGCGACCGCCCCAGTTTCCCCTGCGGAACTCAGTCTTCCCAGTCTTCGTCCTGTTGTTCGTCGTCCTTGTTGTAGTCCTCCTTCTCGCCCATCAGGGCGGAAAGCTCCTCCTCTTCCACCGTGCTCACTTCGGTGCTGGCGGTTTCTTCATCCGCCACCAGGCGGCCACTGCTCTCCAGCCAGCTCAGCAGATCGGGCTCATCGCGCAGGGGCAGCACCGGAGCTGGATCGCTGCGCCGATAGCGGGTCAGCGAGGGATTGATTGTGTCGAGTCGACTGCTGTCACTGGTCGCGAGGGTGCTCATGCGTGCGCCTACCGGTAGCTAGGTCTGGGGCTAGGCCCATACAGACCAATCAGTCACCATAGCTGCAAAGCAAATGCAGCCCACCAGCCCATGCCCACCAGTAGCCAAAAGGCCAGCCCTCTAGCCGGGGTGCTGAGGGTCTGGGCCCTGGCCCTGGCCATAAGTGCTGCGCTGGCCGCAGCGGGTGAGCGCTGGCCCCAGCCATTGCCCCTGCAGCAGGGGGTGGTGTGGTTGCTGGTGGGCCTGCCGCCCCTGTTAGTGGGGTTGTGGTTGCTGACCCACTGGTCCCTGCCACACCCCGACAGGGGAGAATCGAGCAACTGAACGCATGGAGAGGCGTTGATGGGTCGGGCGAAGAAGGCGGTGCTGGCCTATTCCGGCGGCGTAGACACCAGTGTCTGCATTCCCTACCTGAAGCAGGAGTGGGGCGTGGAGGAGGTGATCACCTTCGCCGCCGACCTAGGCCAGGGCGACGAGCTGGAGCCGATTCGCCAGAAGGCGCTCGATTCAGGGGCCAGCCAGTCGATCGTGGGTGACCTGATCGAGCCCTTCATCACCGAATTCGCCTTCCCGGCTATCCGGGCTAACGCCCTCTATGAAGGCCGCTATCCCCTCTCCACAGCCCTGGCCCGGCCCCTGATCGCGCGGCGACTGGTGGAGATTGCCCGCGAGGTGGGCGCCGATGCGGTGGCCCACGGCTGCACCGGTAAGGGCAACGATCAGGTGCGCTTCGATGTGGCCATCGGCGCCCTCGCCCCCGACCTCAAGGTGCTCACCCCGGCGCGGGAGTGGGGCATGAGCCGCGAGCAAACCATCGCCTACGGCGAGCGCTGTGGCATTCCCTCGCCGGTGAGCAAGAAATCGCCCTATTCGATCGACCTCAACCTGCTGGGCCGCTCGATCGAAGCCGGTCCCCTTGAGGATCCCAACGTGGAGCCGCCCGAGGAGATCTACGCCATGACCGTGTCAGTGGATGCGGCGCCGGATCAGGCCCAGACCGTTGAGATCGGCTTTGAGCAGGGCAACCCGGTGAGCATCGACGGCCTGCGCCTCGATCCGGTGAGCTTGATCCGCCAGGCAAATTCCCTGGCCGGTAGCCACGGCTTCGGCCGCCTCGACATGGTCGAAAACCGGGTGGTAGGTATCAAGAGCCGGGAGATCTACGAAACCCCTGGCCTGCTGCTGTTGATCAAGGCCCACCAAGAGCTGGAGAGCCTCACCCTGGCGGCCGATGTGTTGCGCACCAAGCGCCAGCTTGAGCAGCAGTGGGCGGATCTGGTGTATCAGGGCCTTTGGTATGGCCCGCTCAAGGATGCGCTTGATGGCTTCATGGAGCGCACCCAGCAAACCGTGAACGGCACGGTGCGGCTGAAGTTGCACAAGGGCAATGCCACCGTGGTGGGCCGCAGCAGTGCCAGCCACAGCCTCTATGTGCCCGATATGGCCACCTACGGCGCCGAAGATCAGTTCGATCACAAGGCTGCCGAGGGCTTTATCTACGTGTGGGGTCTGCCCACCCGCCTCTGGGCGGCCAACCAGCGCCGGCGTTAGGGCTCCTGGTTCGGGCTGAAGCCGAAGGCATGGAGTAGGGCTTGGCGCAGTCTTGGTCTGGCAGGCTTCTGCTGGGGCAGGAGCAGGCGCTGGGTACTCGTATCGCTGCCAGGCTGTAACTGCAGCAGGTGCTGGCTCAGGTTGGCGTTGTCGCTGAGCAGCCGCTGTTGCTGGTCGAGCATCGGCTGCAATCGCTGCCGAAATTTGTCTTCAAAGAGGCCGGGTAGGTCTTCGAGCAGGGCCTGCATGGCCTGAAGCTCTTCCCGAGTTTTGACAAGTTCCTGTTCCAGCTCGTTTTGGCGCTCTTGCTGCTGCTGCCACGAAAGAACCGAAGTGACAGACGGCTGCCACTTCGGTGCTGGTGGTATGACGTCAGGCTCCATGGGCGGAGATTACGAGCGGGCCCAATTTTTTACAAGCCAGGCCTGTATTAACTCCGCACCTATCTGGAGTCCCAAAGTCAGACTGAATACTCAGGTCAAACTGGGTCCCGGTTAGACGGTGGCTGGTTCCATGGGAGCGGCTTCAGTGCTGGCGCCGGGCAGGGTGCGTGGTGCCGGCATCGGGCCGTCTTGCTTGACGGTGAGGTAGCGAATCACATCTTCCGAAAGACGCATGGCCCGCTCCAGCGGACCTACCTGCTGGCCGTCGCCGTTGTGATTGAGCTGCACATAGATGCCCTCGCGGTGCTTGGCGATCGAATAGGCCAGGCGGCGCTTGCCGCGCATCTGGCAATCCAGCACTTCACCACCGGATTCGGTGACCAGATCGCGGTACTTGGCGACATGGGTTTCCACCTCTTCCTCCGGAATATCCGGACGAAGGATGTACATGGTCTCGTAGTAGGGCTGCGTCATGGTCGCTTCGGGGTTGTCGCCTCAGGAATTGGGGCAGCGGCCGGCGGGCTGATGCCCACCAGCGACGGATCAAACACCTTACAGCTGCATCCGAACCGCTTCCGAGAGGCTGGGAATATCGGCTTCCTTACCCCGCAGGTTTTGCACTACCGCAAACAGCACCAGCACCAAAATGCCGATAAACACTGTGTTGCTAAGGGTTTTGCCGACGAAGCCCAGGGCGCCAAGCTGCAGCACCTGGAAGGCCAGGCTCACCAGTACCACCACGATGTCGATCAGGATCGCCTGCAGCACGTTGAAGCGGATCACGTAGGGCACCTTGTTGTTGCGCACCACCGCCAGGAAGAGCACAAGGAACAGCACCAGCCCGCCAAAGGGCACCGCCTGCTCCAGCAGGGCGATCGGCAGGATCGGCACCCCAAGCCACTGCAGTGCCGGGAACAGGCCGAACAGCCCCCGACCGAAGGAGAAGGCGTCGCTCCAGGGCAACAGGTAGGCCAGGGCCGCCAGCACTCGCTGCCAGATCGGGGGATCCTGCATGGATGGAGAAACTTCCAGGACCTTCAGGCTAGGGGCCCAGCTGGGCCAGGGCTGCCGCGCGCATCGCTGCTACCGGCACTTGCTCAATTCCGCTCCAGCGCCGCAGGGAGGCGGCCCCCTGCTGCACCAGCATCTCCAGGCCATCCAGGCCCCGGCAGCCCCGCTGGCTCGCCGCCAGCAGCAGGGCCGTGGGTCTGGGTGTGTAAATCAGGTCGTACACGGTGGCGCCGGGTTGCAGGGCTTCCAGTTCGCCGGGGCTGAGGGGGCAGTGCCGGGCCCCATCCGGATTGCCGGCTGCAGCCATGCCCACGGGTGTGGTGTTGACCACTAGGTCTGCCAGGGCCAGGGCCTCGGCTAGGGCCGCGCTGCCCTCAGCCCATTCCAGCCCCCGCAGTTGGGGCGCCCAGCTGTGGCAGGTGGCCAGCAGGGCTGCGAGGCGATCGCTGCTGCGGCCTGCCATGGCGATCGAGCTGCAGCCCAGTTCCACCAGGGCTGCCACCACAGCTCTGGCACTGCCGCCACAGCCCAGCACCACCGCTCGCCGCCCCTGCCAGTTCTGCTCAGTGCTGCGTAGGGGAGCCAAGAAGCCCTCCACATCTGTGTTTTCCCCCAGCCAGCCCCCTTGCTGGTGCCGCACCAAGGTGTTCACCGCACCCACCCGTTGCGCCAGGGGCGAGAGGCTGCGGCAGAGGCCAGCCACGGCCTGCTTGTGGGGCAGGGTCACGTTGAGGCCGCGGCAGTCAATGGCCTCCAGCCCTTGCACCACCACCGCCAGCTGGTCTGCGCTGGTGGGCATGGCCAAGTACACCCAGTTGAGCCCCAGTTCCGCTAGGGCGGCGTTGTGCATTGCCGGCGATAGGGAGTGGCGCACCGGATCCCCGAGAACCCCAGCAAGGGCAGTGCTTCCGGAGATCGGCTGGGGCATGAAGGTGGGCTGGCTGGCTGGACCTGTTCGGGAACCACCCCTCGCCTGGGATGGCCCCAGCTGCTGAAGATGCTCCCAGTCAGATCCACTCACCGTAAGGAGTTAGTAACCCATGGGCAAGGTCGTTGGCATTGATTTAGGCACCACAAACAGCTGTGTCGCCGTTATGGAGGGCGGCAAGCCCACCGTGATTGCCAACGCCGAAGGGTTTCGCACCACACCCTCCGTGGTGGCATACACCAAAAACCAGGATCAGCTGGTGGGCCAAATCGCCAAGCGTCAGGCGGTAATGAACCCGGAGAACACCTTCTATTCGGTGAAACGCTTCATCGGACGTCGCGTTGATGAAGTCAACGAAGAATCGAAGGAAGTGAGCTATGGCGTTGAAAAGGCTGGCGCCAATGTGAAGGTGAAGTGCCCCGTTCTTAATAAGCAGTTTGCCCCCGAGGAGGTGAGCGCCCAGGTGTTGCGCAAGCTCGCCGAAGATGCTGGCAAGTATCTCGGTGAGACGGTGACCCAAGCGGTGATCACCGTTCCCGCCTATTTCAACGACTCCCAGCGCCAAGCCACCAAGGACGCCGGCAAGATCGCTGGCCTTGAGGTGCTGCGCATCATCAACGAGCCGACTGCGGCAGCCCTGGCCTACGGCCTCGATCGCAAGAGCAATGAGCGCATCCTGGTGTTCGACCTGGGCGGCGGCACCTTCGACGTCTCCGTGCTCGAGGTGGGCGACGGCGTGTTCGAGGTGCTCTCCACTTCCGGTGACACACACCTGGGCGGCGATGACTTTGACAAGGTGATCGTTGATTACCTGGCCGCCAGCTTCAAAGCCAATGAGGGCATTGATCTGCGCCAGGACAAGCAGGCGCTGCAGCGTCTAACTGAAGCGGCAGAGAAGGCCAAAATTGAGCTTTCAAGCGCTTCCCAAAGCGAAATCAACCTGCCGTTCATTACGGCCACCCCGGAGGGTCCTAAGCACCTCGATCTCACCCTCACCCGGGCCAAGTTTGAGGAGTTGGCCTCCAAACTTATTGATCGCTGTCGGGTGCCGGTGGAGCAGGCCCTTAAGGACGCCAAGCTCTCCTCTGCTGAACTCGATGAAATCGTGATGGTGGGTGGCTCCACCCGCATTCCGGCGGTGCTTGAGCTGGTCAAG
>NZ_JAGQDB010000067.1:0-13508 GCF_024346495.1 Cyanobium sp. A1C-AMD
AGAGATGTGATCCGAGTGTTTATGCTGCATCTTCCTATTTCAAGAACAATTTATATATCCACGCTGCAAATAGTCTTAAGCTAAAAAGGGCCTGTGCAAGCTTCAATTCTGGCGGCTAGCCGCACAATTGAGCCGTTTGGCTTTCAGCGCTGATGGGCGGGCGATCCAGCCGGAACAACTGGAAATGCCCCTCCTGTCGACTTGTCGTCAGGCAGAAAGGGCCAGGGAGGATCGGCGCCTTGGCCCGAGCGGCTCGGTCCACTCGTTCAGCACCTGGAGCTGCAGATGTGGCTGCGGTGCGACCCGGCAGCCCAGCTGGATCTCCCCTTGATCGAGCAGGCGGCCCAGCCGCTGCATCGCGGCCTGCTCAGTCCTGGCGAAGTGATCTTGCTGGCTCAGCAGCCAGTCGATCTCCGATTGGGTGATAACCCCGGAGCTCAGGCTCTCAAGGAACAGCTCGCCAGTGGTCATCGGTTTGTAACGAACTAGTTACATCCTGGCGGCCTGGCGGAGCCTCCGTGAGGCCTGGGGCACCGAGTCGCCGCCCGGAAGCTCTGCCATTACAGGGCTGGGATGGATGTCCGCGGCGCTTCACGTTCCTTAATGAAGCTTGCCATGATTTTTGAAAACGACCTCCCGCCCCATGTCCACGTACACCCTGCTCGAACTGTTCGGCGGCTTCATGGCCGCCTGTGTCGCCCTTTGGTTCATCTCGATGAACAGGTTCGTCGCGATTGACATTCCTGCCTCCAGGTCTGCACCTCTGGCTGGGCTAGTAGCAGCAGTGGCGCCTGCCGTCCGCGCCTACCTGCAGCGCCCAGGTTTGCTGGCTTCCGTCGGTCTGCTGCTGCTGCGCCTGAGCATCGGCGGACTGATGATTCACCACGGCCAAGAGAAGCTCGCCGATCCCCAGCAGTTCGCCAACACCTATGTGGCCTCGCTGCACCTGCCCTTCCCGCTGTTCTTCGCCTACGCCGCCGGCTTCTCGGAGCTGATCGGCAGCTGGCTGGTGATTCTCGGCCTGCTTACGCCCGTGGGTGCCTTGGCCCTCAGCGGCACGATGACGGTGGCGGCCTATCAGCACATCTCCACTGCCGGATTCAACATCTATGTGCTTGAGCTGGTGGTCCTCTATCTTGGCGGCAGCCTCGCCCTGCTGTTCAACGGCCCCGGTCGCTTCTCCTTCGATGCCGGCATCGTGCCGGTCGTGCTCGACGACCTCAGCGCGACCAATGACTTTGAGCCTGCTTTCTCCTCACTGGACGCTGGCGAGCTGCGCGCCATCCCGGTGACCGTCAACTCCAACGCCCGCGGATGAGCGGGCGTGTTGCTTTTGCCTTCTTCCTCTTGACTCACCTCCCTCGATCAACAGGGACCGAGTCGGTAGGGGCAAATTGCTGGAAGCATCCTTGGCTTTTGCTTGCTCCCTGCAACGTTTGATTATTTGGCTAACCAGCTATTGCCCTCACTCCCGGCTATCGCCATGAACCCACCGCTGATCTTTGTGGTGGCCCCTGCACCACAGCTGCCTGATTCCACCTCGACTCTTGAGGTTCTGCAGCAAGCGCAGGCCGCAGGGCCCTCCACTGGTTTCGCTCTGCGGATCTTCAACCGGGGCGCTGAGCATCCCGATCTGGGGCTGCTTCCCCTCGATGGTCGTCTTACCGGGGAGCAACGCCGCAGCAGTGATGGCACTCAGTTGCTCTGCGCCGCCCTAGTGGTTCGGATCGAACCCCGGCACCACTGGCTCGGTGTCTACCAGGGCGATCCGGAGGACCCAACCTGCCTGCGGTGCCTCGATCGCGTGGCGCTCAGCGAGCTGAGCAACGCCACCTGCTGGTTTTACCCCACCCACGACGGCACCTTCCTGAGCTGGGAGCGTGGCCTGCACCTCACCTTGAAGCCGGGCTCGATCGTCGATTGTCCTGAGGAGCTGAGTTCTGCGCCCTACGACCGCAGCCTGATCTCCGTGCTCTGGAGCCTGCTGGGCGATGACGCCAGCCTCACTTGTGTGGGGCTGACCTACGGCGGCCAACGCCTCGTATGGCCGTCGCAAGCGATTAGCTCCGATCCGATGGCGACCTGGGGTCGGTTCAAGGTCGACAACCAGGCCGACCACAGCCTTGTGGTGGAGGACTGCCTAACGGTCTTCCCAGCTCCGCCGTTAGCGGCCTGATGCCTCCGGGCCGCCCAGTGACCAACAGATCGATCAGCGCAGGCTGCTGTATGCCTATCACTTGCCTGAAATGGAGCACCGACGGCGAACTTTCAGCTTTTAATCTCCACTTAGTCCTAGGCCGATTGGCGCGGGTAGATCAGCATTTCGCCGCTATCTGGGGGAACAATCTGGATCTCGAACCAAGTCCTTCGATCAGCTGAACGCCATTGTCAGGTGCGGATCAGCCCAAGCCCCATCACCCGCAAATCCTGGCTGGCCCGCGCTGCAGGGATCGCTGCCTCTCGCCGGGCCTCCGCTGCCGTGAAGGATTGCAGCGTTAGCAGGCCGGAATGACTGCGGGCCTTAAGGATTGCTTTAGGTTTGGGCCGTGCTGGAGCTGCCGGTGGTTCAATCCTTTTCGCTTCTCGCCGCCACCGGTCTGGCAGGGCTGGCCCTGGTGAGCCTCTGCATCGCCTTCCTCTTCTGAGCATCCTGTTTTTCTGAACCGCTGCGTGTCTGTGGCGGCGCGGTGCCGGCTGTGATCCGACATCCTTGGCGCTATTCCAGCTGACGTTGGTGCCCCTCGATCCCGCCACCCTCCAGCCCCTGCCGAGCACGCCAGCGCTGAGCGGAGTGCTCGAGACCCTTGCCTTCTTTCGCGATCCTGATTTCGCCCGCTCCCGCTTCGAGCGCTACGGGGATGTGTACGAAACCAGCCTGCTGGGGCAACGGACCGTATTCATTCGCGGCGGTCAGGCGATCGGCGACCTGTTTGCCCAGGGCGATGCGGTTCAGGGCTGGTGGCCCGACAGTGTGCGTGAGCTGCTGGGGCCCCTGTCGTTGGCGAACCGCAACGGCGCCGACCACAAAGCCCGCCGCCGGGTGGTGGGCCAGCTGTTCGCCTCTGCTGCCCTCAAGCGCTACAGCCCGACGATCGTGGCGCTGGTCAAAGAGCTCAGCCAGGAGCTGCTCGCTTCAGACGCGCCGGTGGCCCTGGTGCCAAAGCTGCGGCGTTTTGCCTTCAGCGTGATTGCGAGCACGGTGCTGGGGCTTGACCCCATCGATCGCGAAGCCCTGTTCGTGGATTTTGAAACCTGGTGCCAGGGTCTCTTCTCACTTCCCCTGGCGTTGCCCGGCAGCCCCTACGCCCGTGCCCGCCAAGCCCGCCAACGTCTGCTCAAGCGCCTAGGCGCTGTGCTCAAGAAGGCGCAGGCCGCCATGGCTTCTGGAGCACCCATCGCCGCTGGCGGCCTTGATCTGCTGGCCGGTGGCCTGGATGAAGCCGGTCTCCCCTTGGGCGACGACGACGTGGCGGAGCAGCTTCTGCTGCTGCTGTTTGCCGGCTACGAAACCACCGCCTCCGCCCTGAGCTGTCTGCTTCTGACCCTGCTGCAACACCCAGCCGAGCTGGACTGGCTAAGGGAGGAACTCGACGTCTTGCCGTGGCCGCCTGAGGAGGGGGCGGCTGGGAGCGTCACCGACGCCACGCGGGCGCCGCGGCTCGATGCGGTCGTGAAGGAGGTGATGCGGCTGACCCCGCCGGTGGGTGGTTTCTTCCGCCGCACCCGGGAGCCGATTGCCCTGGCGGGTGTACTGGTACCAGCCGATCGGGTGGTGCAGGTGAGCATCGCTGCCAGCCAGCGCCATGGGGCCGATACGGAGGATCTGGCAATCTTCCGGCCGCAGCGACATTTGGACGGTGACACCACGGTTACCTTGCTGCCGTATGGAGGTGGTGAGCGGGTGTGCCTGGGCAAGGCGCTTGCGGAGCTGGAGATCCGGCTGCTGGCGGTGGGGCTGCTCAAACAGGTGACCTTGGCGCTGGAGGCGGATCAGGACCTGACGCTCAGGGTCATTCCTAGCCCCTCGCCGACGGATGGCCTGCTAGTTCGCGCTCGTTCCACAGCCAGCTAAGCCTCCAGCCTCATCAGCACAGGGGACTCGGATGGGAACCGTGCTGCTTCTCAAGCCCCTCTGCCGATTTTCCGCAGCCACATCGGCGGGGACTGCAGGCCAGGCGCTGCTGCGAGTCTCCGCTGTTCAGTTCAAAACTTGAGGGATTGGATTCATGGGATTGCGGCAAAGTGGCCAGCAGTTAACAATTCTTTGCACTAGGTTTACGGCAAGAGCTTTCCACCCCTTGAACGACCTCCTGGCTGCTGTCTACCTGATCTTCTTTGCGCTCATCGCCGGTGGAGCTTTTGCCTTGATGAGTCAGAACCTACGCGGCTCCGCTTCTCTTGCATCCCAAAGAAGTGGCGGCAAGCCAAGGCGCCATCCCGAGGCTCCCGAGCCCGGTGACGAGGTCCTCTACGTCGACTTCAGCCGGGAGCGGCTGGAGGAGCTTTATCAACAGGCGTCGTAAGCCATCAGCTCACTACAAAACTCCTGCAGCCGATCCGGCGCTAGGGCGGCAGCGCTAGAGGCAATCAACTAGCAGCACCTCGCTGTGGAGCTGGTGAGGTTGAATCACATCCACCGGCGCACGGCCCATGTGTTCCGGACCGAGCTGTCGGTGCCGCTAAAGCAGCTGCAGCTGCTGGAGGGCCAAGACATGGCCCTCGTCAGCGCTGAGGAATTGTTGGTTGGAGCAATCTGGATCGACCGCCTGGGCTGCCATCGACCACTGACCGATGGATTGTTGGAGGTGATGCAGCACGTGCTCACCAGACAGGGGTAAATACAGCAAAGCCCAGTGCGTTGGCCCCGGGCATTTGCCTGCTCAGCCGTGATGCCAGATCCTGGCTTCGACAAAAAAAGGACACAACCAAATCTTGCCGCGATTGAAGGTCACGTCCGACTCTGAGTTCAGTGCCGATGCCGATGGTGGGCGTCGCTCACGTGCGGATGGCCATGCTCCAGCTCCCGATGGCGGTGCTCATGGGCATGCCAGAAGGGGTGCTCGCTGGGCAGACCCTTCAACTCTTCCGGGGTGTGATCGTGCTCGTGGTGAGGATCGCCACTGCTGGGATCGTGGCGATGGCGATGGGCATGAAGCAGCGGTTCGTGGCGATGCCTGTGGCTGTGCTGCTCGAGCAGCAGCAGCACCACTCCGGAGCCCATCAGCCCCGTCGCCAGCAGCAAGGGTGCGGAGAGGGATTCCCGCAGAACGACAACCGAAAACAGTGCCCCTACGAACGGAGCGGTGGAGAACAGCACGGCTTCACGGGCGGCTCCTAGGTCGCGTAGGGCCAGAAGATCCAGCCAGATCGAGATGCCGTAGCCCAGGGCGCCGATGCCAAGCAGCGCCAGGGTGAGCGGCAGTGGCGGGAAGGCATGCCCCAGCAGCAAGGCCAACACCAGCATGGGCAGTGACGCCCCCGCCGCCTTGGCGGTGGCGATCTGGATGGGATCGCGCAGGCTCAGGCGCTGGCTGAGGTTGTTGTCGATGCCCCAGGCGAGGGTGGCCAGGGCGAGCAGGGCGCCGCCGAGGGCATTGGCTCCGCTGAGTGATCCCTGCGAAAGCACCACAGCACCAACGATCGTGAGAAGAGCCGAAGCCAGGCCCCGTCGGCCCAGGTGCTCACGCCCCAGCAGCACGGCGATGGCCAGGGTGAACACGGACTCGAGGTTGAGCAGCAGCGAACTGGTGGCAGCCGGCAAGCGGGCCAAACCCAGCACGAGCGCGACTGGACCCACCACGCCACCCAGCAAGGTGAGCGCGGCAAGGGCCGGCCAGTCTTCACGGCGGATCGGGGTTTCCGCCCGGTTACCGCGAACCAACCGCACCGCCAGCAAGCCCAGGGTGGCGCCGGCGTAGAGCAGCCCGGCGATGCTCAGGGCCGAGCCCGAGCCGGTGAGGGTGCTGATCAGCGGCGCGCTGCAGCCGAACAGCACGGCTGCACCGAGGCCGGCTAACTGCCCTGGACGCTCTGTTCTCATGCTTCAGAGATAGCCCTGGGCAGCAACCAGCGGCCGAAACGGGCGTAGAGCGCAGGGAGAACCAACAGGGTCAGCAGGGTGGAGGTAATCAGACCACCCAGCACCACGATCGCCAGGGGCTGCAGGATCTCGTTTCCGGCCCCAAAGGCCAAAGCCAGGGGCAGCGTGCCGAGGGCAGAGGTGAGGGCCGTCATCAAGATCGCATTGAGGCGCTGCAGGCTGCCAGCGCGGATCACCTCCTTGAGCTCCATGCCTTCCGCATGGCGGCGGTTGTAGTTGTCAACCAGCAGCAGGCCATTGCGGACCGCCACACCGAACAGGGTGATGAAGCCGATCAAGGAGGCCACCGAGAGAACCCCTCCGGTGAGCAGGATGGCCACCAGACCCCCGACTAGAGCCAGCGGCAGGTTGATCAGGATCGCGAGCGTGGCCGGTAGTGATTTCACTGCCACGAACATCAATACGGCGATCACAACCATGGCCAACAGGCTGTAGAGCAGCAGGTTGGTGGTGGCCCGCTCCTCCGACTCAAACTGGCCGCCGTAGCGGATCAGATAGCCGCTTGGCAGTTTGATCTTGCTGTCGATGGTGTTCTGAATGTCGGCGACAACCGTGCCCAGCGGCCGACCACTGACGTTGGTGGACACCACGATCAACCGCGATACGTCCTCCCGGTTGACCACATTGGCGCCCAGGCCGTAGTCGATGCGGGCCAGGCTTCCCAGCGGCAGCATGGTGCCTGCGGGGGTAGCGATCGGTAGAGCTCGCAGGGCATCGAGATTGTTGCGGGAGTCTTCGGGGAGCATCACCACCACATCGGTGCGGTCGGTGCCGTCGCTCACCACCTGGCCCACCGTCTTGCCGTTCAGGGCGATCTCCACCGCATCGGCGAGCTGCTGCATCGTCAGCCCGTTGGCCGTGGCGGCCTTGCGATCGAAGGCAATCTGCACCTGCTGGATCGGCAACTGGGGTTCGAGCTGCAGATCCACCACTCCCTGGATCGGCTCAATCGCATCGCGCACCTGCTCGCCGATCCTGCGCAGCTCCGCCAGATCGGGGCCGTAGATCTTGATGGCGATCGCACTGCGGACTCCTGAGAGCACCTCATCCATCCGGTGGGAGATGAAACCGCCGATGTTCGGAGCCACTCCGGGCAGCTTCAGGAAGGCGTTGCGTAGTTCGGCAATGGCAGTAGGGCGATCCTTCATCGCCTCGTCGCTCAATTCCACATCCACATGGGCCAGGTTCACGCCTGCTCCATCGGCATCACCAGGGGCCCGGCCGGTTCGCACCTGCACCCACTCGAACAAAGGGCTGGCCTTGAGGGTGTTGGACAACGCCAGCCCAGCGCGGTTGGTCATCTCCAAGGACACTCCGGGATAGAGCACCATCGAGTTCACCAAAGATTTCTCACGAAACTCCGGTAGAAACACCCGCCCGAGGCTCGGCAAGATGGCACAGGCCACCACAACGAATGCCAGAGCAGCGGCCAGTACCCGCTTGGGCGACAGCAGCGAGAACTCCAGCAAGGGCCTGTAGGCCCGCTCCGCCCAGGTGGCCACCCAGGTGTTCTCGGCTGGAAGGCGTGTGTTCGCCAGCAGGATGGCGCAGAGCGCTGGCGTGAGCGTGAGCGCCACCAGGCTGGACGCCGCGATCGAGAACAGGTAGGCCAGACCCATCGGCGCAAAGATCCGCCCTTCCACTCCCGAGAGGCTGAAGATCGGGGCGAACACCACCACGATGATCACGGAGGACAGGAGCACCGGCTGGCGTACCTCCACGGAGGTTTCGAACACCACCTGCAGGGGATTTCTGGGCTGGGCGGCCACCTGGTTGCGGCGCAGCCCGGAGTAGCAGTTCTCCATGTCGACGATGGCGTCGTCGACCACCGAGCCGATCGCCACCACCAGACCACCGAGGGTCATGGTGTTGATCTCCAGCCCGAAGGCGCGCATCAACATCAGCCCGATCACGAGCGACAGGGGGATGGCGCTGAGGGTGATCACGGCGGTTCGCCAGTTCATCAGAAACAGCACCATCACCACGGACACGATCAGGATCCCTTCGATCAGGGACGCACTGACGTTCTTGATGGCCGTGTCAATGAAATTGGCCTGCCGGAAGGTGCGCGTCACCTCAATGTCACCCGGCAGAGTCTTGCTGAGGGCGGCGATCCGGGCCTCCACCTCACGGGTCACCCTTGGCGTGTCGATGTCGGGCTGTTTGTTGATCATCAGCACCACCGCCGGCTTGCCGTTGAAGCTGCCATCACCGCGCTTCAGGGCACTGGCCAGCCGCACCTCGGCAACATCACCGATCCGCAGCGCCTGGCCTTGGCTGTTGGTCACCACGGAATCAGCGAGATCCTCACGACTGCCCGCCTGGCCGCTGGCGCGGATCAGCTTCTCCTGCCCGCCGGCGATCAGAAAACCGCCCGGGGCATTGGCACTGGCGGCCGTTGCCGCCTCAGCCACGGCCTGCAACGACACCTGGCGGGCCTGAAGTCGCTGAGAATCGATCTGAATCTGCTGCTGGGCCTCCTCACCGCCATAAAGGGTCACCTGGGAGACACCGGGAACTTCCAGGATCTGGTTGTTGAAGGTGGTGGCGACGATCCGGCGCAACTGCATCGGCGTCGTGGGGCCGCCGCCCTCCAGGGTGAAGGCGTACTGCAGGATCGTGCCCAGGGGAGAGACGAGGGGTGAGATTGCCGGGGAGCTGGCTTGGGCAGGCAGCTCTGCCTCGATCTGTTGCAGGCGTTCCGCCACCGATTGCCGCGCCCGATTGATGTCGGCGCTCTGATCGAAGACCACCTGAACCATCGAGAGACCCACCTTCGAGGAGGAGCGCACCGTTTCCACACCCGGCAGGCCATTGACGGCCGATTCGATCGGCACGGTGATGCGCTGTTCCACCTCTTCTGGTGCCAGACCATCGGCTGTGGTCTGCACATCCACCTGGGGAGGGGCGAACTGGGGAAAGACATCCAGGGGCATCCGGCTGAGGATCGACAGGCCCCAAAGAGTGATCAGCACGGCGGCCACAACCACTAGCCAGCGCCTGGCGATGGACGTGCGCAGTGTCTGGTTGAGCAGGCGTTCCAGCATGGGAAAGGCTTGGGAGGCGGAGAGCGCGCAAGGATCGAGGGTTAGTTCTTCTTGCCAAGCCGGGAGACCACAACCCCAGCACCAAGGACGATCACCACAGCACCGGCCCCGATCACCAGGCGGTTGAGGCCTCCGGCGGCCGAGGGCGCGGCCGCGGCTGGGGTGGCTGGGGCATCAGAAGCAGCGGCAGGGGTTGCCCCGTTGGCGGCCACGGCGCTCTGGCTCTTTTTCGATTCGGCGTAGAGCGAGAGGGCTCCCTGGGTCACCACCTCGTCTCCAGGCGCGATACTGCCGTCGGTGATGGTGATCTGATCGCCTTGGCTGGCGCCGGTCTGGAGGAACACCGGGTCGTAGGTGGTGCCGCTTTTCACGAAGGCCAGGGGCTTGCCATCCGCATCCACCACCGCAGCGACCGGTATGGAGACCACGCCGCCGGCTTCCGTGGCAGGAGCGGTGGTGATCCCCAGCATGGAATCAATCTCGGCGCTGGCCTTCACCTGGCGCACGTTCCCCTGCTGCTGAAACTCATCGCCATGACCCACGTGGGCCACGGCCGGGCTTAACCCACCAAGGGCCAGGGTTCCGAGGCTGAGGCCGCCGGCCAGAAGAAGAGCGCGCATGCTGCTGCTGCCGCAGGGGCAGGACAAGAACCCGCGGAGGATGCCGGAGTTGCGATGAAAAACAGGTGAAATCGCCTGCGCTCCTTAGCATCTGCCGGCCAGGACCGAAACCTGATGCCGCTGCGCATCCTGCTGGTGGAAGACGAGGAGGATTTGGCCACCGCAATCCAGGCGGTGTTGCAGCGCCAGGGCCATGTGGTGGACCACTGCGCCGATGGACTAGCGGGCTGGACGTTGCTCAGCGGTGAGCTAGCTCGTTACGACCTGGCGATCGTCGACTGGATGCTGCCGGGGCTGACCGGCCCTGAGCTCTGCCGGCGCGCCCGCGGCTCAGGCCTCACACTGCCGCTGCTGCTCCTCACTGCCCGCGCCCAGACCTCCGATCGGGTGGAGGGCCTCGACGCCGGCGCCGACGACTATCTGAGCAAGCCCTTTGCCATAGAGGAGTTGCTGGCTCGCCTCCGGGCATTGCAACGTCGCCATCCGGGCTATCGCGAGCCCCTGCTGGAAGCTGGCCGCTACCGGCTTGATCCCGCCAAGGGCCAGCTGCTCGTGAGCACCAGCATCGGTGTTGTGTCCGTGGACCTCTCAGTCAAGGAGCAGCAGTTGATGGCCTATTTCCTGGAACACCCGGATCAGATCATCCCGGGATCACGCCTGCGCAATCAGCTTTGGGACTTACACCAGGACCCCGTGAGCAATGTGGTTGCCGCCCAGGTGCGACTGCTGCGGCGCAAGCTGGCGGGCCAGGGGCTGCCCTCGCCGATCGAAACGGTGCCATCCAAGGGCTACCGCTTCCATCCCCAGCTGCCGCCAGAGGCATGACCACGCCCCGTCCTATGGCGCCGACCCTGCTCTGGCGTGCACGGCTGCGGTTGGCAGGTCTGTCCTTGCTGGTGATGGGTGCCATCCTCTATGCATCCGGATTTGTGATGGCGCGGCTGCTGCTGCACGAGCAGGAAACGGCGATCAAGCGGGAGCTGCAAACCCTCGCCGGCACGCTGCACGACAGCCTCAAACCCACCTTGCCGCCGGTGCCCCAGCCCACGGCCGCCCTCAGCCTTGTGTTGCCAGGGTTGTGCGTGGTGGGCGAGCGGTGTGCGGAACCCGATCCACGCGGTCAGCGCCACTGATCCTTCTCGCTTTCAGCTGCGGATCCTCAACCCCCGGGGCGCCTTGATCGCCACTTCGCCAGGGGCTCCTCAGTTGGGTTCTGGTGTGCCGCATACGGGTTTGCTGCAACACCAGGGGAGCGATGGGTCCAGGCAACTCACCTACACGATCCACCTGCACCGCTCCCATGGCAGCACCCAGCAGGACTGGGGCTACCTGCAGATCAGTCGCAGCCTGGTGGACCTCGATGCCGAGGCCCAACGGTTGTGGTGGTGGGGCCATGGGGTCTTCGTTCTGGCGATGGCTGGAATGGCACTGGCCAGCTGGTGGCTGGCGGGCCTGGCGATGGCTCCCCTGCTGGAGGCTTACCGCCGGCAGGAACAGTTCAGTGCCGATGTCGCCCATGAGCTGCGCACACCATTGGCCAATCTGCTGGCTCTCCTGGAGGCCGAACGGGATGCCCTGCACCGCTTGCCCGGGCAAGCTCCGGCAGGGCGGTTCAGCACTGGGCGGCCTGCGGCAGAAGCCCCTTCGGCGACGGGCCTGGATCGAATGCTTAACCAGGGCCGCCGGTTGCAACAACTGGTCGCCGATCTGCTGCTGCTCGCCAGCCTGGAGCAGCCCACCAACGGCAGCCACCGGCGACTCTGCAACCTCGCGGAGATCTGCGCGGATGTGTTGGAGGACTTCAGCGAAGCAGCCGCAGCAGCGGCGGTGACCCTGCAAGCGGCGATCGAGGTGGGCGACGCCACCGTTTTGGGGGTGGAATCGGAGCTGAGCCGCCTCCTGATCAACCTGCTAAGCAATGCCCTGCAGCACAGCCCGCCTGGCGGCACGGTCCTGGTGGGTCTGCAGCGACACGGCAGGGAGATCCAGTTGTTCGTGCAGGACAGCGGTTCTGGTATCCCAGCGGAGGCGCAGGGCCTGATCTTTGAGCGCTTCCATCGCCTCGATCCCGCCCGCAGCCGTCAGCAAGGGGGCACGGGATTGGGATTGGCGATCGCTCAGGCGATCACCCGACGCCATGGCGGGGTGATCCGCGTGGAGTCGACACCGGGACACGGCGCGACGTTTTCGCTGCGGCTTTCTGCTGTCAGGCGTTTGCCCTGATCCGGTACGGCCTCTCGGCTGACCAAGTGGCTCGATGCAGACACTTCAGCCTCATCAGCCCAAATGGAGCTCTGCGCCCCGTCCATCACCACTGCCAGCCTGCGTGGAGGCTCGGTTTCGCCAGCGGTCCTGAGTCTCTTGTGCTGCATCGGAGCGTCCTGCCGCCCAATCCGGCCAAAATGAAATCAGCAGCTCAAAGGAGGTGCCCATGGCTCGGTTTCTGAATCGTTGCGGCGCAGGCAGCCGAAGTTCGTTGAAAGCCATCGCCCAAGCGGCAGCAGCCTGGCTGGTTCTGGCGAGCTGCGTTCAGGCGGAATCCAGCGCCCCTAGTGCTGGATCCGGAACCTTGGCTCCATCCACCGCGATGCCCTCTGGTAGTGGCAGGGGCGGCATGCCGATGGGTCAACGTTCAGTCGATGCCCGTTTCATCGTGATGATGATCCCCCACCACGACGGGGCGATCGCGATGGCGGAGCTGGCCCTGCAGCGCTCCAAGCGACCGGAGATCCGCGCGCTGGCGGAGAAGATCCGCACCAGTCAGAGCCAGGAGAATTCCCAGATGCGTCAGTGGTATCGCCAGTGGTACGGAACTGACGTGCCTGCCTGGGGCATCGGGGCCGTGCACGGGATGGGGATGAGCCCTGGCATGGGCATGGGCGGTGGGATGGGTATGGGCTTGGGCATGCCCGGCATGGGCACCAGCTTGGAAGCCCTCAAGAGTGCGCCCGACTTCGATCGCACCTTCATCGAGCAGATGATTCCGCACCACCGCATGGGCGTGATGATGGCTTCTCACGCCGAAGGGAACACCCAACACCCGCAGCTGCGCGAGTTGAAGGCGGCGATGGTGCGGGTACAGAGCCAGGAGATCGAGCAAATGGCCCAGTGGTACCGGCAGTGGTTCGGTGGCTCAGGCAGCTGAGCCCTTGCGGCCGCCGCAGTCCTGCCAGCGGCTGAGCAGATCTTCGAGTTCGCTTTGCAGGTCGCGCAAGGCGGCGATCTTATGAACGATCTCACCTGCCTTGGTGCGGATCGTGTCCTGAAGTGTCGTGCAGGTGCACACTCCCGAGCGTCGCGACTCCAGGATCTGGAGTACGTCCTGCAGCGGGATGTCCATCGCTTTGAGGGTGCGGATCAGGGCCAGCTCCGCAAACACCTCATCGCCAAACAACCGGTAGCCGCCCTCACTACGGCTGATGGGATGGATCAGCTCTTCATCGCAGTAGAAGCGAATCGTCTTCACGGTGAGGCCGGAATGCCGAGCCACCTCACCGATCTTCATGGGGGCAGCCATCACCACTTGACTCTCCACCTACAGGAGGCTGCATCGTATAGATACGTCATCGCCAAGGCCCGCAATGCGATCGCCTCTTCTTGCCGCTGCGGCACTGGTTGCCCTTATGGCTCCAGTGGCCCAGGCGCAGATGGATCCCCATCAGCACCACCGGATGATGGCCCCGGCGCCATCGACTGGGGCGGCTCCGGTCGCAGCACCGATGGATCACAGCGCCCACAATC